>NZ_JBSIBZ010000081.1:0-44044 GCF_058245575.1 Streptomyces sp. UF-297
CCCCCGGGGCGGCCCCGACCCCACGACGAAACCTCAGGCGACCACCCGAAACACTCCACACCCCCGCCGAAGGCGGATATCTGCCGAACGGCAGATGTGGGGCCGACGGGCGGCCGCGATGCTCGGAGCGGAGGCCGGACGGAAAAGGGGCTGAAGGATGACGGTGGCTGCGGCAGCGTTCCCGCTGGAGTTGGTGGGGATCAGCAAGGCGTACCGCGGGGGAAAGCGGGCCGTGGAGGGCGTGACGTTGCGGATGGGCCCGGGGGTGATCGGGCTGTTGGGGCCCAACGGGGCGGGCAAGTCGTCGTTGATGCGGATCGCGGCGACGGTGACGCGCCCTACGGAGGGCGCGGTTCTCTTCGAGGGGGAGGACGCCGTGCGGCGGCCCGGCGCGCTGCGGCGGGCGCTCGGGTACCTGCCGCAGGACTTCGGGGTGTATCCGAATCTGACGGCTCGTGAGTTTTTGTCGTACCTGGCCGCGGCCAAGGGGATGTCGGCGCGGTCGGCGCGGGGGCGGATCGACGAGTTGCTGGAGACGGTCAATCTGACGCAGGCGGGGAAGCGGCCGCTGGGGAAGTACTCGGGGGGCATGCTGCGCCGGGTCGGTATCGCGCAGGCGCTGCTCGCCGACCCGCGGGTGATCATCGTGGACGAGCCGACCGCGGGGCTGGACCCCGAGGAGCGGATGCGGCTGCGGGATCTGCTCAGTGAACTCGCGGTGGACCGGGTGGTGTTGCTCTCCACGCACATCGTCTCCGACATCGAGTCGGTGGCGAGTGACATCGCGGTCGTCGCGGGCGGGCGGCTGCTGCGCCGCGCTGCGCCCGAGCAGTTGCTCGGCGAGGTGGCGGGGCGGGTGTGGGAGGTGCTGGTGGGGCCGGAGGCGGTGCCGGCGGTGCGGGCGCGGTACGCGGTGAGCCGGATGGTGCGCACCGCCGAGGGGGTGCGGATACGGCTGCTGTCCGACCACTGTCCGTACCAGGGTGCGGCGCTGCTGGAGCCGGGGCTGGAGGACGCCTATCTCGCCGTGGTCGGCGGCGGGGCGGTGGCGGTCCGATGAGGGCGCTGTGGGCGCTGGCGCTGGGCGACTTCAGGGACCGGGTGCGGCGGCCCGCGTACGCGGTGATCCTGCTGGGTGCCGTGGGACTGGGCGCGCTGGCGGTGCCGGCCGCGGACTCCCACTGGGTGATCCTGCAGATCGGCGACTATCGCGGCAGGCACACCAGCGCCTATGTCGGTACGGCCACGGCGCTGGCCGGGGCGCTGTGGCTGAGCCTCGCGGGATTCTTCGTCGTACGCAACGGGCTGTCCAGGGACGAGAGTTCAGGGGTGGGCCGGGTGCTGGCGGCGACGCCGCTGCGGACCGGGTCCTATCTGGTGGGCAAGCTGCTGAGCAGTGTGCTGGTGCTCGCCTCGATGGCCGGGGTGCTGGCGGTGACCGCCGCGGTGCTGCAGCTGGTGCGCGGCGAGTCCGGCGCGGTGCGGCCGGTGGAGCTGCTGCTGCCGTTCGTGGCGATCGTGCTGCCGGTGCTCGCGGTGACGGCGGCGGCGGCCCTGGTGTCCGAGGCGCTGCCGGTGCTGCGGGGCGGGCTGGGCAACGTGGTGTGGTTCTTCCTGTGGATGGCCGTCGTGCTGGGCGGGCAGGGCGCGGGCGGCTCGCTGGATGTGATGGGCGTGCGGCAGGCGGTGGCCACGATGCGTACGGACCTGGTGGCGCAGTACGGGTCGGTGAGTGGCGAGTTCAGTCTGGGGTTCACGTATCTGGAGCGGCCGTTGCGGACGTTCGAGTGGGGTGGCTTCGTGCCGGACGGGGGCTTTGTGCTGACGCGGGTGGTGATGGTGGGGGGCGCTGTGGTGGTGGCGCTGTTGCCGGTGTTGTGGTTCGGGAGGTTCGATCCGGCGCGTGGGGACGAGGTGCGGGAGGTGGTGATGCCGGACGCGGGGTGGTCAACGTCCGCTGGGCGGGGGCGTGTTGGTGTCGAGCGGAGCGGTCCGGTGGGGGTGGCGCTGCGGCTGGTGGTGGGGGAGGCCCGCATTCTGGTGCAGGGCGTGGCCTGGTGGTGGTGGGCCGGTGCGGCGGTGATCTCGCTGGGCGGGCTGGCGGCGACGGGGGCGGGGGCGACGCGGGTGGTGCTGCCGATGGCGTGGATCTGGCCCGTACTGCTGTGGTCGCGGCTGGGTACGCAGCGGCACGAGTACGGGGTGCAGACGCTGCTCGGCGGCTATCCGGCGGCCCGGCTGCGGCTGCTGGCCGAGTGGGCGGCGGGGGTGGCGCTGACGGGTGCGGTGGGCGCGGCGCCGCTGGTGCGGGTGGTGGCGGCGGGCGACGGGCAGGGGGTGGCCTCGTGGGCAGCCGGGGCGCTGTTCATTCCGTCCCTGGCGTTGGCGGTGGGCTCTCTTTCGCGTACCCACCGGGTCTTCCAGGCGCTCTATCTGCCCCTGTGGTGGTCCGTGGTCAACGGGCTGCCCTTCGTGGACTTCATGGGCGCGAGCCGGCTGCCCGGACGTGCGGCGGCGCTCTCGCCGGTGCTCGTGGCGACGGGGGCGGGGCTGCTGATGGTGGTGGCCTTCGCGGCGGCGTCCGGGCGAAGGGCGCCGCGTACCGGGTGAGTTCGGTGCCCCCGCCGCCGGCGGAGCTACGGTCGTACCGGGAGGCCGAAGTGGAAGGCGTCGATGGTGAGGTGGTTGGTGAGGTAGAAGCGCTGGGCGCCGTGGTTGCCGGTGCCGGTGTCGAGTTCTATGCGGTCGCAGCCCGCGGCGCGGGCGCGGGACTCCAGTTCGGCCAGGAGCAGGGCGCCCAGGCCCTTGGAGCGCCGCTGCGGGTCGGTGACCAGGTCGTCGCAGAACAGGAGGCGGCCGCGGCTGGTGGCCAGGAGGCGGTGGGTGAACACACCGACGCAGAGGTCCTGTTCGTCGTGGGCGGTGGTGAACACCAGGCCCTGGCCGTGTGCTTCGGTGGCGAAGGAGACGAACTCCTCGTGGGACATGTCGGGGCGCAGTACGCGGATGAGGGGCTCGACGTCGCGGGCCATGGCGGGGGAGGCCGGGTCCACGTCGCGGAAGGTGAGTTCGGGGGAAGTCCGGTTCATGGTGGTCAGCGTAGGGCTGGGCGCATTGACCCGTAGGACCTGACAGAGGGCAATGTCAGGTCGGGACACGGTACGTGGCCGAATGTCAGACTGCGGGCCATGCTTGCCGCCTATATAGAGGAGCTCGGCGCGCCGGAGGTCATCCGGTACGGCGAGCTGCCCAGTCCGCTGCCGGGGCCGACCGATGTGCTGGTCGATGTCTCGGTGACCGCCGTCAACCACGTGGACACCTTTGTCCGTTCAGGGGCGTGGCGCACGCCCCTGGCCCTTCCGTTCGTGATTGGGCGGGACCTGGTCGGTACGGTCGCGGCCGAGTCGCCGGGTACGCCCGGCTTCCGCGTCGGCGACCGTGTGTGGTCCAACAGCCTCGGCCACGCGGGGCGTCAGGGTGCCGCGGCCGAGCAGGTCGTCGTGCCCGCCGACCGGCTCTACCACCTTCCCGAGGGGGTGGACCCGGTGACCGCCGTCGCTCTGGCGCACCCGGCCGCCACCGCCTACCTGGCGCTGTTCACCCACGGCCGGCTGCGGGCCGGTGAGAACGTCGTCGTGCTCGGGGGCGGCGGGAACGTGGGCGGCGCGCTGACCGTGATGGCCTCGCGCGCCGGTGCGCGGGTGGTGGCCACGGCGAGTGCCAAGGACGCGGACCGGGTCCGCGCGCTGGGTGCCGACACGGTGATCGACTACCGCGATCCCGATGTGTACAAGCGCCTGGCGGATGCCTGTCCGCGCGGCGCCGACCTGTTCATCGACACCTCGGCGGGCAACGATCTGGACCCTGCCGTGGACCTGCTGGCCCGGCGCGGCCGTATCGTCCTGCTGGCGGGGATGGGCACCCGGCCCGTGCTGCCGGTCGGCCCGCTGTACCTGCTGGACCGCTCGGTGATCGGCTTCGCCATCTCCCAGGCCACCACCACCGAACTCGCGGAGGCGGCCGAGGGCATCAACCGGCTGCTGGCGCAGGGCGCGCTGCACCCGCCGGCCACCGAGGTGCTGCCGCTGAGCGAGGCCGCCCAGGCGCACCGCCGCCTGGAGGCGGGGCAGATGCGCGGCAAGTTCGTTCTGGAGACCGGCCGTTGAGGTTGCCGTTTCGTGGCCGTCGGTATATTGCCGGCGGCCAGGTAATCCTTCGGGTCCGCTGAACAATTGTCCTGGGCAATAATTAGGGAATTGATAACCGGCGGCAATGTCTGATCGTTTGTGTGGTCGAAATGGCTGCACTTTACCGGACTTGACGGACCTCTGAGGCCCTCGTTGACCGGAGCGTAGGGCTCCAGCAGGATTTCGAGCATGACGGAAACGACGAATTCGGTGAAGTCGCCCGAGGTGAAGAAGTCAGTCATCGACAACTCGCCGCTCTTTGAAATACGTGCCGAAATTCCGGTGGCGGCCGGGCCGCAGGATGTCTACGCGGTCATCAGCGACCTGCCGCGCAGCGCCGAATGGAGCCCGGAGTGCCGCGGCGGCGAGTGGATCGGCGAGCCCTCGCAGGTCGGCTCGGTCTTCCGCGGTGAGAACTACCGCGCAGAGGACGTGGTGGGCTGGGCCCCGCTGGTGCGCGGCACCTGGTACACCGAGGCGCGGATCGTCGCGGCCGAGCCCGGCGAGACCTTCCGCTGGATGATGCTCTCGCACGCGTCCGAGGACCAGGAGAGCGTCTGGGGCTTCGACATCGAGCCGGCGCCGAGCGGTACGGGCTCCGTACTCGTGCACCACTTCCGTATGGGCAAGGCCACCGCCGGCATTCACAAGATCGTGGCCGATCTCGACGAGAGCGACCGCGAGAAGTTTGTCGACGACTGGACGAGCAAGCTGGTGCAGGACCTGGACGCCACGCTGGGGCGGATCAAGGACGTCATCGAAAAGCACTGAGAACTGAGACCGGACTCCCCACGGCCACGGCCGCACGAGAAGGCGATCTGATGTTTCTGCAGCGCATTGGGAACAAGGGAATTCGGCTGGGCACGCTCTTCGACCGAGCGGCCGCCCGGCACCCGGCTAATCTGGTGATCCTCGATCACGACCTGGACATCGCACCGCAGCTGGGCCGCCGCGCGACGCTGACGGAGGTGGCGGATCTGGTCGATGACTTCGCGTCCCGGCTGTGGGCCGCCAGGGTCCGGCCCGGCGACCGCGTGGTGGTGCACAAGAGCGACAACTTCGACATCACGCTGCTGGCCTGCATCATCGCGCGGATCGGCGCGGTGCCCGTCCTGCTGTCCCCCAAGCTGGACGGCGCCACCGTCGCCGAGCTGGTACGGCGGTGCAACAAGCCGTACCTGATCACCGACCAGGCGAAGCTCGACGATTCACTGCCGCCGGAGATCTTCGACCTGTCCGCGCGGGTGCTGCTGACCACCGGCACGTACGCGGACGCCACCAACCTGGCGGAGCTGGCCGGTGCCGAACCGGCCGCCCCCATCGACATGGGACCGGCCCACCCGACGCTGGTCACCCACACCTCGGGCACCACCGGTACGCCCAAGCTCGCCGTACACACCGGCCACACCTTCGAGGCGCGCTACCGCCCGCAGGCCACGGTCGTGAAGTCGGCCGTCAAGAAGCGCGAACCGGTCGCGGTGCACGTCTCGTTCGTGCACTCGCGGATGTTCACCGCGATGCCCATCTCGATCCTCCAGGGCCACCCGCTGATCGTGCTGCGCGACGACGACCCCAAGGTCGTGGCCGAGCTGTTCGCCCAGGCGCCGCCCGGACTGATCGAGGCGCACCCCAACACCTTCCTGCGCTGGGAGGAACTGGTGGAGGACCCGCGCCAGCCGCTGGCCAAGGTGAAGTACTTCTCCAGCACCTTCGACGCCATCCACCCGCGCACCGTGCACCGCCTGCTGGGCGCCTCGCGCCGCACACTGCCGCTGTTCGCCCAGGCGTACGGGCAGAGCGAGGTGGGCCCGATCGCGGCCCGTACGTACACCAAGCACCGCGGAGCGGAGGCCGACGGGCGCTGCGTGGGCTCGCCGTTCCCCGGCATGACCGCCGTGCGGGTGGTCAGCCGCGACGGCAAGCACCCCACCCGCTCCAACCCCGGCTTCATCGAGATCAAGAGCGATGGCCGCATCGTGAGTTACCTCGGCGAGCACGAGCGCTGGCAGAAGCAGGTCAACGACGGCTGGTGGCGGATGGGCGATGTCGGCTACCGCACCAAGTGGGGCTGTCTGCACCTGCTGGACCGCGAGGTGGACGAGATCCCCGGCGTGGAGAGCACGCTGGAGATCGAGGACAAGCTCTTCGCGCGGGTGCCCGAACTCGTCGAGGTCATCATCATCCCGGGCGCGGACGGCAAGCCCGTACCCGTGGTGTGCACGCGTGACGACAAGCCCCTGGACCTGGACGTGTGGAAGGCGGCCCAAAAGGGCCTGCCCGACATGGGCGCGCCGGTGCAGTGGCGACTTGAAGACCTGCCGCAGACCGCTACCACCAAGATCAAGCGTCTGGAGCTCGCACGTCTGCTGGCCAACGGAGGAGAGTCGGCATGAGCGAGAACCACCTGGAGATATGCATCGTCGGCGCCGGCCCGCGCGGGCTGTCCGTCATCGAGCGGCTGTGCGCCAACGAGCGCAGCGCGCCCTCGCACGCCGTGGTCACCATCCACGTCGTGGACCCCTCGGCGCCCGGCGCGGGCAAGGTCTGGCGCACCGAGCAGTCCCGCCACCTGCTGATGAACACCGTCGCCTCGCAGATCACCGTCTACACCGACGACAGCGCGAACATCGACGGCCCCATCGAGGCCGGTCCCAGCCTGTACGAGTGGGCCCGTGACCTGGCCGACCTGGGCGGCACGGCCTCGGCCGACTCGCCCTTCAGCGACGCCGAACTGCTGGAGGAGGCCCGCAAGCTGGGCCCGGACACCTACCCCACCCGCGCGTTCTACGGCAGCTACCTCAACGACAGCTTCCAGCGCGTGGTGGCCGGCGCCCCCGACCACGTCACCATCCGGGTGCACCGCTGCAAGGCCGTGGCCATCGCCGACACCTACGGCGTCACCGGCGGCCCCCAGGGCGTACGGCTGGAGGACGGCACCCGGCTCAACCAGCTGGACGCGGTCATCCTGGCCCAGGGGCACGTCCCGGCGCGGCTGACCCCGCGCGAGGCGCGTACCGCGAGCCTGGCCCGTATCCACTACCTCACCTACGTCACCCCGGCGAACCCGGCCGACCTGGACCTCAGCGAGATCCAGGCGGGGCGCACGGTGCTGCTGCGCGGTCTGGGCCTGAACTTCTTCGACCACATGGCGCTGTTCACCGTCGGCCGCGGCGGCACCTTCACCCGCGGCAGCAACGGCAAGCTGGTCTACTGCGCCTCCGGTCAGGAGCCGCGCCTGGTGGCCTTCTCGCGCCGCGGAGTGCCGTACCACGCACGGGGCGAGAACGAGAAGGGCGCCTACGGACGCTACTTCCCGCGCCTGCTGACCCCCGAGTACATCGAGTCGCTGCGCGACCGTGCGGTGGACGGCGAGCGGGTGCACTTCGGCACCGACCTGTGGCCGCTGATCTGCTCCGAGGTGGAGAGCGTCTACTACGGCACGCTGCTGACCAACCGCGGTGACGACAGCGACCGCGAGGCCTTCGTGGAGCGCTACCTGAACGCTCCCACCGGCGCCGACCCGTCCGCGATCCTGGACGAGTACGGCATCGAGGAGGCGGACCGCTGGGACTGGGAGAAGCTCTCCAAGCCGTACGGGGGACGGGAGTTCGCCGACCGCGACGAGTTCCGCGGCTGGCTGCTGGAGTACCTGGCCAAGGACGTGGAGGCGGCCCGCCAGGGCAACGTCAGCGGGCCCGTCAAGGCGGCCCTGGACGTCCTGCGCGA
Source organism: Streptomyces sp. UF-297 (assembly GCF_058245575.1). Lineage (NCBI taxonomy): Bacteria > Bacillati > Actinomycetota > Actinomycetes > Kitasatosporales > Streptomycetaceae > Streptomyces > Streptomyces sp. UF-297. The sequence goes on from NZ_JBSIBZ010000081.1 coordinate 7,914, forward strand.
CCTGCGCAACGAGATCCGTCTGGCGGTGGACCACGGCGGCCTGGAGGGCAACTCCCACCGGGACGACCTGGAGGGCTGGTACACCCCGCTCAACGCCTTCCTGTCCATCGGCCCGCCCGTCTCCCGCATCGAGGAGATGATCGCGCTGATCGAGGCCGGCATTCTGGAGATCACCGGGCCCGGCACCCAGGTACGGATCGACACCACCGTCCCGGCCTTCATCGCCACCTCCAGTGTGGTCCCCGGACCGCCGGTCCGCGCCACCGCGCTGATCGAGGCCCGGCTGCCCGAGCCGGACCTGCGCCGCACCAACGACCCGCTGCTGCGGCACCTGCTGGAGACCGACCAGGCCCACCCGTTCACCATCAACGGGGCCTGCGGCACCAGCTACCAGACCGGCGGGCTCGCGGTCACCGAGCGGCCCTACCGGCTGCTGGACGCCAAGGGCCGGGCGCACCCGCGCCGGTTCGCCTACGGCGTGCCCACCGAGTCGGTGCACTGGGTCACCGCGGCCGGCATCCGCCCCGGCGTGGACTCCGTCACCCTCGGCGACTCCGACGCCATCGCCCGCGCGGTGCTGGGCCTGCCGCCCATCGCCCATGTCCCGCACGCCGTACGCCCCTTGGAGGACGAGACCGATCTGACGGGCGTGATCGTGTGAGCGCACCGACCGATGCGCTGACCGACGTTCTCACCGACGCCGGTCTGCTCTCGCCGGTGCGGGCCGGGACCCCGGCCGAGGCCGCCGTCTGCGACCGGGCATGGCTGCAGGCCATGCTCGACGCGGAGGCGGCCCTGGCCAGGGCCCAGGCCCGCCTGGGCACCGTCCCCAAGGAGGCGGCCGAGGTCATCACCCGGGCCGCCCGCGCCGAGCGCCTGGACCTGAGGTCCCTGGCGCTGGCCTCCCGGGAGACCGCCAACCCCGTCGTCGGCCTGGTCCAGGCGTTCACCGCCGTCGTGGCCGCCGAGGACCCGACGGCCGCGGAGTACGTCCACCGCGGCTCCACCAGCCAGGACGTCCTGGACACCGGCGCCATGCTGGTGGCCCGGCGCACCCTGCGGATCATCCGCGCGGACCTGGCCCGCGCGGCCGCCGCGCTGTGCGAACTCGCCGACGCGCACCGCGACACCGTCATGCCGGGCCGCACCCTGGCCCTCCAGGCGGTGCCCACCACCTTCGGCCTCAAGGCGGCCGGCTGGCGCCAGCTGCTGCTGGACGCCCACCACCGGCTGGGCCGGGTGCTCAGCAGCGGGCTGCCGGTCTCGGTCGGCGGCGCCGCGGGAACCCTCGCGGGCTATCTGGAGTACGCCAGGATCGACGGGGGCGACGGCGCGGGCGCGGAGCAGGCCGAGCCCTGCGCGGCGCACGCGGGCGACAAGTACGGCGAGCCCACCGTCGGCGCCTGCGAGGCGGTCGACGCGGGCAGCTACGGACCGCCCGGCGCCGATCCTCAACACCAAGGCAGTGGAGGCGAGTTCGACGCAGGCCGGTATGCGGACCGCCTCGTCGCCGCCTTCGCCGACGAGACCGGGCTCTCCCGCGCCGCCCTGCCCTGGCACACCCTGCGCACCCCCATGGCCGACCTGGCCGCCGCCCTGGCCTTCACCGCCGGGGCGCTGGGGAAGATCGCGGTGGATGTGCAGTCGCTGACCCGCACCGAGGTCGGCGAGGTCGGCGAGCCCGCCGCCGAAGGGCGCGGCAGCTCCTCGGCCATGCCGCACAAGCGCAACCCGGTCCTGGCCACCCTCATGCGCAGCGCCGCCCTGCAGGTCCCGGTGATCGCCGCCGGGCTCACCCAGTGCCTGGTCTCCGAGGACGAGCGTTCGGCAGGCGCCTGGCACGCCGAGTGGCAGCTGCTGCGCGAGTGCCTGCGGCTGACCGGGGGCGCGGCCCACACCGCCGTCGAACTCACCGAAGGGCTCCAGGTGCGCCCCGAGCGGATGCGCGCCAACCTCGCCCTGACCGGCAGCCAGATCGTCTCCGAGCGCATCGCCGCCGTACTGGCCCCGCGCCTGGGCAAGGCGGCCGCCAAGCGGCTGCTGACCGCGGCCTCGGCCACGGCGGGGGAGAGCGGGCTGCCGCTGGCCGAGGTGCTGGCCCGTACCCAGGAGCTGTCCGGCGTCTTCACCGCCCAGGAGCTGACCGCGCTGTGCGAACCCGCCAACTACACGGGCGCGGCGGGCGCGTTGGTGGACCGGGCGGTGCGGCCATGACCACCACCGACACCCGCACCCCGGCGAGCTCTGCCCGCGCCAGTGGCCGCGGCGGGCGCTGGATCGAGAACTGGGACCCCGAGGACGAGGCCGCGTGGGAGCGCGGCGGCAAGCGCATCGCCCGCCGCAACCTGTGGCTCTCGGTCTTCTCCGAGCACATCGGCTTCTCGGTGTGGAGCATGTGGTCGGTCCTGGTGCTGTTCATGTCGCCGCAGATCGGCTTCCACTTCGCGCCCGGCGAGAAGTTCCTGCTGGTGGTCGTGCCCACGCTGGTGGGCGCGCTGCTGCGGCTGCCCTACAGCTACGCGGTCACCCGCTTCGGCGGCCGCAACTGGACGATCTTCGCCACCGCAATCCTGCTCGTCCCCGCCGTACTGGCGCTCGTCTTCATCCAGCAGCCCGGCACCCCGCTGTGGGCGTTCGCGCTCATCGGCGCCGCGGCAGGCGTCGGCGGCGGCAACTTCGCGTCCTCGATGACCAACATCACCGCCTTCTTCCCGCAGCGCCACCAGGGCTGGGCGCTGGGCCTGAACGCGGGCGGCGGCAACCTCGGCGTCGCCGTCATCCAGCTGATCGGCCTGCTGGTCATCTCCACCGCGGGCAACACCCACCCGTCCTATGTGGCCGCCGTCTACCTGCCGCTGATCGTGCTGGCCGCGCTGCTGGCCGCGCTGAAGATGGACAACGTCACCGCCGTACGCGCGGCCCCCGGCGCCCAGCGCGAGGCGGCGGGCGTCTCGCACACCTGGTGGATCTCGCTGCTCTACATCGGCACCTTCGGCTCGTTCATCGGCTACGGCTTCGCCTTCGGCCTGGTGCTGCAAAACGAGTTCGGCTCCTCGCCCCTTCAGGCGGCCGGCTACACCTTCCTCGGGCCGCTGCTGGGCTCGCTGTTCCGGCCCGTCGGCGGAAAGCTCGCCGACCGCTTCGGCGGCGCCAGGGTCACCCTGGTCAACTTCCTGGGCATGGCCGTGGGCACCGGCGTGCTGCTGGTGGCCTCGGCGGCCGGCTCCTTCGGGCTGTTCGTGGGCGGCTTCACCGCGCTGTTCGTCCTCAGCGGTCTGGGCAACGGCTCCACGTACAAGATGATCCCCGCGATCTTCGCCGACCGGGCCGAGCAGGCGGTGACCTCGGGGCGGGACGCGGCCGGTGCCTTCGCCGCCGCCCGCCGCCTGTCGGGCGCCACGATCGCCATCGCCGGGGCGCTGGGCGCGCTCGGCGGCGTCGCCATCAACCTGGCCTTCCGCGCCTCCTACGGCGACGGATCGGGCTCGGGCACACCGGCGTTCTGGTCCTTCCTGGGCTACTACGCGCTGTGTGTGGTGCTGATCGGCGCGGTGTACTTGAGGCGCGGGAGGCGTACGGTCCAGGAGTCCGCCCCCGTACGCCAGGAAGCCAGCCGTGTCTGACACCGCCGCCCCGGGCAGCGCGCCGCCGTCGCAGCGGGCGGTGCGCACGCACTGTCCCTACTGCGCGCTGCAGTGCGGCACGCACCTGTCGGGCGGCAGCGCCGAAGCGGTGACGGTGCGGCCCGACGAGCAATTCCCGGTCAACCAGGGCGGGTTGTGCCGCAAGGGCTGGACCGCGCCCGCGCTGCTGGGCGTGCCCGACAGGATCGTGCGCCCGCTGGTGCGCGGGGCGGACGGGCGGCTGGCCGAGACGGACTGGGACACCGCCCTGGACACCGTCGCCGGGCGGCTGCACGCGATCCGCGAGGAGCACGGACCGGACGCCGTCGGCGTGTTCGGCGGCGGCGGGCTGACCAACGAAAAGGCCTATCTGCTGGGCAAGTTCGCCCGCCTGGCGCTGGGCACCAGCCAGATCGACTACAACGGCCGCTTCTGCATGTCCTCGGCCGCCGCGGCGGGCAACGCCGCCTTCGGCCTGGACCGCGGGCTGCCCTTCCCCGTCACCGACCTCGGCGCGGCCGACGTCGTCCTGCTGGCCGGCGCCAACCCGGCCGAGACGATGCCGCCGCTGATGCGCCACCTGGAGCGCGCCGACCTCGTCGTGATCGACCCGCGCCGCACCCGCACCGCCGAGCGCGCGGCCCTGCACCTGCAGCCCGCGCCCGGCACCGATCTCGCCCTGGCGCTGGGCCTGTTGCACCTCGCGGTCGGCGAGGGCTTCCTGGACAAGGCGTACGTGGACGCGCGCACCACCGGCTTCGAGGCGGCCTGGCGGCGCGCGGTGACCTGGTGGCCCGAGCGCGTGGAGCGGGTGACCGGGGTGCCGGTGGCCGAACAGCGCGCGGCGGTACGGATGCTGGGCGCGGCCGGCCGTGCGTATGTGCTGACCGGGCGCGGCGCCGAGCAGCACAGCAAGGGCACCGACACGGTGGCCGCCTTCATCAACCTCGCCCTGACCCTGGGCCTGCCGGGCCGCACGGGCAGCGGCTACGGCTGTCTGACCGGCCAGGGCAACGGGCAGGGCGGGCGCGAGCACGGCCAGAAGGCCGACCAGCTGCCCGGCTACCGCTCCCTGACCGACCCGGCGGCCCGCGCCCATGTCGCGGGCGTATGGGGCGTCCGGCCCGACTCGCTGCCGGGGCCGGGGCGCAGCGCGTACGAACTCCTGGACGCGCTGGGCACCGCGGACGGACCGCGCGCCCTGCTGGTCCTGGGCTCCAACCCCGTGGTCTCGGCCCCGCACGCCGCCCGCATATCCCGGCGCCTGGCCTCCCTGGACCTGTTGGTAGTCGCCGACTTCGTGCCCTCGGAGACGGCACGGATGGCGCACGTGGTGCTGCCGGTGACCCAGTGGGCCGAGGAGGAGGGCACCATGACCAGCCTGGAGGGCCGGGTGCTGCGCCGCCGCGCCCTGCTGTCCCCGCCGCCGGGCGTCCGCGGCGACCTGGACCTGCTGCACGGCCTGGCGGTGCGCCTGGGCGAGCCGCCCGAGCGCTACCCCACCGAGCCGCGCGCCGTCTTCGAGGAGCTGCGCGCCGCCTCACGGGGCGGCGTCGCCGACTACTCCGGCATCACCTACGACCGCCTGGACGCGGGCGAGGTGCTGCACTGGCCCTGCCCCCAGGACGACGCGGGTGCGCACCCGGGCACCCCGCGGCTCTTCCTGGAGCGCTTCGCGCACGCGGACGGGCTGGCCCGCTTCGCCGAGGTGGAGCACCGCGGCCCCGCCGAGGAGACGAGCGAGCGCTGGCCGCTGTACGCCACCACGGGACGGGTGCTGGCGCAGTACCAGTCCGGCGCCCAGACCCGGCGCGTGGCCGAGCTGAACGAGGCGGCGCCCGAGGCCTTCGTCCAGGTGCACCCGGACACCGCGGCCCGCGCCCACTTGAGCGAGGGCGGCCTGGCGCGGGTGAGTTCGGCGCGCGGCAGCACGGTGGCGCGGGTGCGCCTGGACGCGACCCTGCGCACCGACACGGTCTTCCTGCCGTTCCACTTCCCCGGGGACGGCCGGGCCAACTTGCTGACCTCGCCCGCCCTGGACCCGCGCAGCCGGATGCCGGAGTTCAAGGTGTGCGCGGTACGGATCGAGCCGGTCACGCAACGGGAGGCGGGGGGATGAACAACAGCGGACACAGCACCACCATCGTGGTCATCGGCAACGGGCCCGCGGGGCAGCGGCTGGTGGAACGGCTCAGGGCCCGCGGCCATGAGGGGCCGGTGACGGTGCTGGGCGAAGAGCCCCAAGGCGCCTACAACCGGGCCCTGTTGACGTCGGTCCTGGACGGCACCCTGCCGCCCGGGGCCATAGCGCTGCCCGCGCCCGGGGGCGCGACCCGGGTGCTGACGGGCACCCGCGCCGTGCGCGTGGACCGGGCCGCCCGCGTGGTGCACGCCGACGACGGCGGCGCCCACCCCTACGGCGCGCTCGTCCTGGCCACCGGGGCCCGCCCGAACGTGCCGCGCCTGCCCGGCGCCGCCCCCACCGCCTACGCCGGCGACCCGTCGGCGGGCACCACCGTGCTGCGCACCCTCGCCGACTGCGCGCACCTCACTGCTGGCCCGGTGGCGGTGCTCGGCGGCGGCGTGCTCGGCATCGAGGCGTCCCTGGCGCTGCGCAGGGCGGGCCGCGAGGTCACCCTCATCCACCCGCACTCCCACCCGCTCAACCGCCAACTGGACGCAGAGGCGGGTCAGTTGCTGGTCCACCACCTCTCCGGCGCGGGCGTCGTGCTCTACCTGGGCCGCCGGGCCGCCGAGCGGGTGCCGGGCAAGGTGCTGCTGGACGACGGCCAGGTCGCCGAGGCCGACACCCTGCTGCTGTGCACCGGCGTCAGTCCCGACGCCGCGCTGGCCGACGAGGCCGGACTCGCCGTGGACCGCGGCATCCTCGTCGACCGGCAGCTGCGCACCAGCGACGCGCACATCTACGCGCTGGGGGACTGCGCACAGCCGCGCGCGGCGGGCGTCTACGGCGGGCCCGGCGGCCTGGAGTCCGCCTGGGAACAGGCCGACCGGCTGGCCGCGCTGCTGGCCGGCGGCGCGCCGCAGCGGCGCCACGCGGCGGGCCGCCCCGAGCCCCCCAGGCCCGTCACCCGCCTCAAGGCACCCGGACTCGACCTGGTCAGCATGGGGCGCCCCGGCGCCACCGGCACCGAGACGGTCACCTTCACCGACCAGGACCGCGGCCGGCACGCCAGCCTGACCCTGCACAACGGGCGGGTGCGCAGCGCCGTGCTGATGGGCCTGCCCCGGGCGGCCGCCGTCGTCACCGGCCTGTACGACCGGGACGAGCCGGTGCCCGCCGACCGGCTGGCCCTGCTGGCGGGCACCGACGCCGGCGCGTACGGCGGGAGCACCGAACTGCCCGACGAGGCCGTGGTGTGCGTGTGCAACAACGTCACCAAGGCCGTGATCGTACGGGCCTGGCAGGGCGGCGCCCGCGACCTTCCGAAGCTGGCCGCCGCCACCCGCGCCACCACCGGCTGCGGCAGCTGCGCCCAGGACGTGCTGCGGGCGTGCGCCGCCCGGCCGGCGACCGGGCGGTGATGCCGTACCGGCGACCCACTTCCCAGCGTGAAAGGAACCCAGCGATGTCCCGCACACTCGTCGTGGCCGGGCACGGCATGGTCGGCCACCGGCTGGTCACCGACCTGCGGGAGCGTGATGCCGCGGGCGCCTGGCGGATCGTCGTGGTGGGCGAGGAGCGCCACCCGGCCTACGACCGGGTCGCCCTCTCCTCCTACCTGGGCGGGCGCAGCGCCCGCGACCTGAGCCTGGTGGAGCCCGCCACGCTGCGCGACCGGCTGGTGGAGCTGCGCCTTGGCACCCAAGTGGTCTCCATCGACCGCTCGGCCCGCACGGTGTCCACCGACCGCGGCGAGCGCATCGGCTACGACGCGCTCGTCCTGGCCACCGGCTCCCGGCCGTTCGTGCCGCCGCTGCCCGGCCGGGACCTGCCGGGCTGCTTCGTCTACCGCACGCTGGAAGACCTGGACGCGATCCGCGCCGCCGCCGTCCCCGGCGCGCCCGGCGTGGTCATCGGCGGCGGGCTGCTGGGCCTGGAGGCCGCCAACGCGCTGCGGCTGCTGGGCATGCGGCCGCACGTCGTGGAGATGGCGCCGCACCTGATGCCGGTGCAGCTGGACGCGGGCGCCGGCGAGCTGCTGGCCTCGCTGCTGGGCGACATCGGCGTACGGGCGCACTGCGGCCTGTCCACCCGCGCCGTCGAGGCGGGTACCGACGGGCGGGTGTCCGGGGTGCGGCTGGCCGGGCAGCAGGTCCTGCCCGCTCGCGTCGTGGTCTTCTCCGCCGGGGTGCGACCGCGCGACGACCTCGCCGACGGCGCGGTGCTCACCACCGCCGAGCGCGGCGGGTTCCTGGTGGACGAGCACTGCCGTACCGAGGACCCGGCGATCTGGGCGATCGGCGAGTGCGCGGCGGTGCGGGGCCGCACCTACGGGCTGGCCGCGCCCGGCTACCGCATGGCGCAGGCCGTCGCGGGCCAGCTGCTGGGCGAGCGGGACGCCACGTTCCCCGGCGCGGAGATGTCCACCAAGCTCAAGCTGCTGGGCGTGGACGTGGCCAGCTTCGGCGACCCGCACGGCGCGGCGCCCGGCGCGCTCCAGCTGGCGCACACCGACCGCAGGGCCCGTACGTACAAGAAGCTGGTGCTGGGCGAGGACGCGCGCACCCTGCTGGGCGGCGTCCTGGTCGGCGACGCGCGCGCCTACGGACCGCTGCGCTCCCTGGTCGGGCGCGAACTGCCCGCCCCGCCGCACGAGTTGTGGTCAGCGCCGGACGCCCGCTCAGGGGCTTGTGCGGCGTAGCTGAGGTGACGGAGTAGCGGCGGCTCCGTTGGAGGGGCCCGCCGCGGCGGGGGACGATCGCCAGCAACCGCGGCAATTCGCCCGCGGAGGGGCGAAGTTGGCGGCCGCCGGCCGCCGGGCCGCCCCTCGCACCGAGCCGACCGACCGCCCGAGCCGAAGCGGGAGTACGAGCATGCCCCTGGGACAAGTCCCTCACGCGCTGCCCAGGCGCACTTTCGTGGCCGCGGCCACCGCCGCCGCCACCGCCCTGGCCGTGCCCAGCGCACTGGCCGCCGAACCGAGGGGAGCCGTGCCCCGCAGGACCGCAGAGCGGGGGAACTCCGTGATCGTCCGTACGACAGAGGGGCTGATATCGGGCGAGCGCCTGGGCGAGGCCGCCGGTGCCGTCTCGGTCTTCCGCGGCGTCCCGTACGCCGCGCCGCCCGTCGGCGAGCTGCGCTTCGCCTCGCCGCGCCCGCCCGCGCCCTGGCAGGGGGTGCGGGACGCCACCCGGTTCGCCCTGCCCTCCGTACAGGGCGACTACGTGCCCGAGAGCGGCGAGGACTGCCTCTACGCCAACGTCTGGACCCCCGACGTCAAGGGGGCCCGGCCGGTGCTGGTCTACATCCACGGCGGCGGCTGGATGCTGGGCGCGGGCAGCGAGCCGGACTACGACGGCGCCCGCCCGGCCGCGCACGGCGACCTGGTCGTGATCAACTTCAACTACCGGCTGGGCGGCCTGGGCTGGGGTCTGCACAAGGACCTCACCGACCCCGAGACCGGCGGCTTCGCCAACTGGGGCCTGCAGGACCAGGCGGCGCTGCTGCGCTGGGTGCACCGCAACGCCGCGGCCTTCGGCGGCGACCCCGGCAACATCACCCTGGCCGGCACCTCGGCGGGCGGCTCCAGCACCTGGCAGCTGGCCCTGCTGCCCGAACTGCGCGGCATCATCCGGCGGATCATCCCGATCAGCGTCAAACACGTCTGGGAGCCCGCCAGCTCGATGACCCCCGGCGAGTCCGCCGAGGTCTACGAGCACCTCGCGCGCGGCTTCGGCACCACCGTCAAGGGGCTGCGCGGCGTACCGGCCAGGGCGCTGTTCGACGCCTGGGAGAAGGTCTTCTCCGGCAGCCCCACCCAGCGCATCGTCAACGGCGCGCGCGAGTACCGCGGCCCGGTGGTCGACGGCCGCTGGATGCGCGGCTTCGACTACCAGCTGCCCACCCCCGACCTGCCGACGATGGCGATCTTCGGGCGTACGGAAGGCACCTTCTTCACCAAGGGCCCCGGCTACCCCTACCCGGGCAAGCTGCCCACCAACGACGCCGAACTGCGCGTGGTGGTGCGCGAGACCCTGCACAAGGGCGCCGTGAAGGTCTCCGACGAGCAGGTGGAGGAGGTCATCACCGTCTACCGGCGCGCCGCGGCGGCCGAGGGCCGCCCCCAGGACCCGGTGTCCCTGTGGAGCGAGCTGTGGGGCGACGGCCTCTTCCGCTACCAGATCGTGCGGCTGGCCGAGCGCCAGGCCCGCCAGAGCAGTGCCGAGAGCTATGTGATGGAGTTCGCCCACCCCGTCCAGCCGCCCTACTTCGGCACCCCGCACGAGGCCAGCTCCAAGTTCCTGTTCGGCTCCTACGCGCTGCCGCAGAACGCCCCGGCGTACGGCAACGGACCCGACCAGAAGCTGGTCTCGGACACCTTCATCGAGCTGGTGGCCTCCTTCGCCCGCGGCCAACGGCCCACCAGCCCCCACGCGCCCGCCTGGCCCACCTTCGCGCCCGGCCGCCCCAGCGCACTGATCCTCGGCGACAAGATCGCCAAGGGGCGCGCGGCGCGCGTCGCCGATCTGCCCAAGCAGGCCCAACTGCGGTACTGGGACACGGCGGGCTGGGTGCCCCGCCCCTGACCCCACCGCCGACCCGAGCAACGCCCATGACGGACACAGGAACGCCCTGAGGGAAGGAACTGAGGCTCTATGTGCGGACTCGCAGGCTGGGTCGGCTACGACCGCGACCTGAAGAGGCACACCGACACCGCGGCGGCCATGACACGGACGCTGGAGTGCCGGGGACCGGACGACGGGGGCATATGGCAGTCCCCGCACGCCATCCTCGGCCACCGCCGGCTGTCCATCATCGACCTCGAGGGCGGACGGCAGCCGATGCACGTCAGCGCCCCGGACGACGGCGACCCCGTCCTGATCTACACCGGCGAGGTCTACAACTTCCTGGAGCTGCGCGAGGAACTCACCGATCTGGGCCACGAGTTCCGCACCACCAGCGACACCGAGGTCGTGCTGCACGCCTACCTGGAGTGGGGCGAGCACTTCGCCGAGCGCCTGAACGGCATGTACGCCCTGGCCATCTGGGACCCGCGCAGCGAGGAACTCCTCCTGGTGCGCGACCGGATGGGCGTCAAGCCGCTGTTCTACTACCCCACGCCCGACGGCGTGCTCTTCGGCTCCGAGGCCAAGGCGATCCTGGCCAACCCCGAGGCCGAGGCCGTCGTCGACGCCGAGGGCCTGGCGGAGATCTTCGCCATCATCAACACCCCCGGCCACGCCGTCTTCAAGGGCATGTACGAGGTCGTGCCCGGCACGGTCGTCACCTTCCGCCGCGGCGGCCACACCACCCGTACGTACTGGGAGCTCACCGCCCACGAGCACCAGGACGACCTGGAGACCACCATCGTCAAGGTGCGTGAGCTCCTGGAGGACATCGTCGCCCGCCAGCTGATCGCCGACGTCAAGGTCGGCACGCTGCTCTCCGGCGGCCTGGACTCCAGCGCCATCACCGCCATCGCCGCCAAGGTGCGCCGCGAGAAGGGCATCAAGGAGCCGGTCAAGGCCTTCTCGATCGACTTCAAGAACAACGACGAGACCTTCCAGGACAACGGCATCTGGATGGACCCGGACACCCCCTACGCCATCGACGTGGCCGAGCACTGCGGCGCCGAGCACATCGTGGTCGAGCTGGAGAGCGCGGACGTCCTGGACGAGTCGGTGCGCCAGCGCGTCCTGCGCGCCCAGGACCTGCCGATCTCCACCGGCGACATGGAGCACTCGCTCTACCACCTGTGCAAGGCCCTCAAGGAGCAGGTCACCGTCGCGCTGTCCGGCGAGACGGCGGACGAGCTCTTCGGCGGCTACAACTGGTTCTTCGACGAGGAGGCCGTCAACGGGGACACCTTCCCCTGGTACGACGCCTGGCGCCGGCTCGGCGGGCTGGACACCATCAAGGACATCGGCCTGTGGGACCGGCTCGGCCTGGAGGAGTACGTCTCCAAGCGCTACGCCGAGGCGCTGGCCGAAGTCCCGCGCCTGGAGGGCGAGTCGGGCCACGAGGCGCGGATGCGCGAGCTGCTCTACCTCAACATCAGCCGGTGGGAGAACTTCCTGCTGGACCGCAAGGACCGCATCTCCATGGCCGCCAGCCTGGAGGTCCGGGTGCCCTTCACCGACCACCGGCTGGTGGAGTACGTCTTCAACACCCCCTGGGCGATGAAGAACTTCGACGGCCGCGAGAAGAGCCTGCTGCGCGCCGCCTCCGCCCATGTGCTGCCCGAGTCCGTACTGGAGCGCAAGAAGAGCCCCTACCCCTCCACCCAGGAGACGGAGTACGTCACCGCGCTGCGCGACAAGGTCGCGGCGCTGCTGGCGGACGGCTCCCCGGTGCTGCAGATCGTCTCCCGCGAGGGCATCCAGAAGCTGCTGGACAAGCCGCTGGAGTCCTACGCGGCGCTCGGCGGGCTGTGGGGCACCCGGGCCGTGATGGAGCGCCTGGTGGAGTTCAACGCCTGGGCGAGCGACTACAACGTCCGTATCGAGCTGTAGGGGGAGTGTGCGGTGGGTCATGTCCGCGGGGGTTTCCTCCCGCGGACCTGACACAGTTCCCTAGGCTGTCTTGTCCGGGACGCGCCCCAGGGCGACGCTCCCCGTGGAGAGGCCATCGCACCGACAAGCCGGAAGGGAGGGCGCGTTGGAGACCGGCACCGTCGTAGTCAGGGATCTGGCGAGCAAGGGTCCGCCCCGCCGCGCCGTCCCCGCATGCCACGCGCCCTCCCGCAGTCCTGGTGAGAACCCTCGGACGTGAGTCTGTGCCCTGCCGGGCCGGGCGCGGTCCGGACACCGCCCCACGCAGGGGCGGTGGTCCGTCATTCCGCATCAGCACCCGGAGACGGAGCAGGAACGATGACGTCAAGCACGCCCCAGCACGGCACGCACCGCCGTGAGTCCGCCTCGCTCGCAGGCTTAGCCGCGAGGTACCCACTGGCACGGCTTACCGTGCTGGAGTTCTTCATCACCGCCGGCATTCTCTTTCTCATCGCCACCGCCGTGCGGTGGGTGTTCGCCCCGGACGCGCCGCTGGCGGACGTGCTCAACGGCACGTCCGCACAGGTGGTGTTCGGCATCTTCTTCGGCATCGCCAACACCGTGATCGTGCACTTCTCCATGTCCCGGCAGACCGCCGGGCACATGAACCCCTCGGTGACCATCGGGCTGTGGCTGCTGCGCGGCTTCCCCGGGCGCAACGTGGCGCCGTTCTGCGTGGCCCAGATGTGCGGCTCGGTGGCCGGGGTGTGGCTGGCCTCCCTGGCCTGGGGCCCGGTGATGGACGTGGCCTCGGTACGGCACGCCGCGGTGGGACCGGCCGAGGGCTGGAACCTCGCCGGGGTGCTGGCCGTGGAGACCGCGGCCCAGATGGCGTGCATGACCATCGTCGCGGCGCTGATGCTGCGGCCCAGGATCAGCAAGTTCATACCGTTCGCGGTGGGCGGCTCCATAGGCTGCTTCATCATCTTCCTGGGCCCGATCGCGGGCGGTGCGGTCAACCCCGCCCGCCAGTTCGGGCCCGCCGTGCTCTCGGGGCACTTCGCCTTCCTGGCGGCGTACCTGATCGGGCCGGTGCTCGGCGCCGCGGGAGCGGCCGCGCTGGCCGCCGCACTGAGGCCGCCGGCCGCTCCGTCCGTGTCCGGCACCGGGGATTCCCCGGCGGCCGGCGTGGCGCAGCCGGCCGAGAGCGCCGGGGCAGCCCAGCGCACCACGATCACCCACAGCGCCGCGATCGGGACGAGCACCGAGAACCGAGCGCGATCCGCCCGGGCGGACGACCAGGTCCCCCTGTGCGGCTGACCGTACAGACCTGAAGGGACGCCATGAAGGGCCTGATGCTCACCCCGTACGAACCGTCGGTGGTCGACCACTCCCCGGAGTGGGGCAGCGCGGAGCTGGACCTGGAGGCCTACCTGGCCCGGGTCGGCTATCGGGGGCCGCGGGCGAACACCGCCGAGGCGCTGCGCGCGCTGCACCGGGCCCATGCGTCCGCCGTCTGCTTCGAGAACATCGACATCGCCATCGGCCGCGAGGTCTCCATCGGGATCGACGCCCTCCAGCGCAAGCTGGTGGGCCGCGGCCGCGGCGGCTACTGCTACGAGACCAACCTGCTGTTCGCCGCCGCACTGGACCGCTTCGGCTTCCCCGTCACCCGGCTGCTGTCCCGTATCCGCGAGGGGGCGCGCAAGCGGCGGTTCCGCTCGCACACCTCCCTGCTGGTACGGGCGGACGACCAGGTGTGGCTGGCCGACCCCGGCTACGGCTACGCGAGCCTGATGGAGCCCATACCGCTGGCGGAGGGCGCCAGCCTGACCGTGGGCGGCTGGCAGTGGCGGCTGCGCGTGGAGGAGGGCCACTGGGTGCTCGAAGTGATGCGCGGCGGCGGCTGGTTCGACCTGTACGCCTTCCGCCAGGAGCCGCAGTTCCACGTCGACTTCCAGGCCGCGCACTACGTGAGCTCCACCCGGCCCACCTCGCCCTTCGTGGGCCACCTGGTGGTCCAGCAGGGCCAGGAGGGCGCCCGCTATCTGCTGCGGGACCGGGAGCTGCTCACCGAGTACCCCGAGGGCCGCTCCGAGCGCGTCACCTTCGCCCCGCACGCGGTGCTGCGCATCCTGCGCGAGACCTTCCGCCTGCCGCTGACCGACGAGGAGGAGCAGCGGGTCCTGCGCTTCCTGGAGACCCACTGACCGCCTTCGGAGACCCACTGACCGCGCCGCCGCGGCGGCGCACACGAAACCGGCCGGGACCACGCTCCCGGCCGGTTCCTTTGTGCGGTTGTTCAGGGTGGTGCGGTGGTGCGGGGTGCTCGCCAGCCTGTGGGGAAGACAGCCGGTGGCCGTCCTCAGACCGCCGGGCCGGCCTGGAAGGGCCGCTTGGCCTTGGCGTCGCGCAGCGCGTGCGCCCACCAGGTCAGCTGGTCGAGCTGGGTCTTGACGGCGCCGTTCAGACCCGGGTTGGACGTCAGCTTGTTGTCCTCGCCGATCATGTTGAAGACATTGGCGATGCTGACGGTGTCGCGGATGACGGTGGCGTGCAGCTCGGTGAGCGGGGCACGCAGCGCCTCGGAGGCACGGATGCCCGCGCCCATGCCGCCGTAGGAGACCAGCGCGACCGGCTTGGCCTGCCACTCGGCGAAGTGCCAGTCGATGGCGGTCTTCAGCGACGCGGGGTAGGAACGGTTGTACTCCGGGGTCACCAGGACGAAGGCGTCGGCCGCGGCGAAGCGCGGCGCGACCTCCTTGGCCTGCGCCGGGGGCTCCTCGGTGATGCGGTCGGGCAGCTTGACGTCGGCCAGGTCGATGACGTCGATGTCGAACTCGCCGTGCTCGCGGGCCTCTTCGACATACCAGTCGGCGATGCCCGGACCGATGCGGCCCTCGCGGATGCTTCCGATGACGACGGCGAGGCGGAGTCGCTCTGCGGACATGCTGTTACCTCTCTAAGGCTGGGCGGATTCCCTAATGACTCTCTGTGCACGCGCCCAGACGCTCAAGCCGCACGACGGAAATCCGTCACCTTTGCCGCCGGCGGGCGGCACGATCAAGCCACCCGCCGCCGCGCTCGGCCCGCCGCACCCCGCTCCTGGCCACCGCCGCGACGCGCTCGGCGGTCAGCCCCTGCTGCTGGTAGAGGTGCCCGTACGGTGCCCGGGACCCGAAGGCGGCCAGGCTCACCGACTCGCCCGCCGGGCCGAGCATCGCGTACCAGCCCAGCACCCGGCCCGAGGCCACCGAGACGCGCGCCGCGGCCTGCGGGGGGATGACCGAATCCTGGTACTGCCTGGACTGGGCCGCCAGCCACTGCGCGCTGGGCACCGCCACCACGCGGGTGGCGATCCCCTCGCGCTGCAACAACTCCCGCGCGTCCAGGGCGATGCGCTCCTCGCCGTCCACGGCGACCAGTACGGCGCGCGGCCGGCCGCCGTCGGCCTCGGCCAGCACGCACTGTGCCGCGGACGGCGCCGCCGCGCGCTGGTGCGCGGCGGACGCCGTCCTGCGGTGTGCCACCGGGGCACTCATGCGGCCACGTCCTCCGCCGCCCCGCCCTGTGCCTCTTCGGCGCCCTTCTGGGCCCCTTGGGCCAGCAGCCCGCCCAGCAGGGAGGCGACGATGCGCGGGCCGTCCTGGGTGAGCACCGACTCGGCGTGGAACTGCATGGAGGCGAAGCCGGGGCCGCGCAGCGCGTGCACCTCGCCGGTGTCCGGATCGCGGCTGACCTCGACCACCCCCACCCCGGGGCAGTCCGCCTTGTCCTCGGCGCTGCGCGCGGCGAAGGTGTTGTAGAAGCCGACCCGTTCGGGGGCGCCGAACAGGTCGATGGCGTGCTGCACGCCCTGGTTGGGCACGTCGCGGCGCTTCACGTCGAAGCCGAGCTCCAGGCTGAGGGCCTGATGGCTCAGACACACCGCCAGGAACGGCCGCCGCTCGTCCAGCAGGGTGCGCACCGCGGAGCGGATGTGCGCGATCTTGGGGTGCGACAGCTCGCGCGGATCGCCGGGCCCCGGGCCCATCACGACCAGGTCGTAGCCGTCGTCGAAGGAGTACGGCTCGTCGAACCGACGGACCGTCACCTCAAGCCCCAGCGACCTCAGTTGGTGGTCGATCATCGAGGTGAAGGTGTCCTCGGCGTCCACCACCAGCACCCGCCGCCCGGCCAGGACCGGGTCCTGGCGCCCGCCCACCGTGGCCCCGGCCAGCCAGAAGTCGGCGATGGTGGTGTTGCGGGTCGCCAGCGCCGCCCGTACCTGCGGGTGGTCGCTGAAGCGGGTGGGCCCGCCCTGCTGGAGCGCCGCCAGCAGCCCGGAGGCCTTGGCGCGGGTCTCGGCGGCCTCGGATGCCGGGTCGGAGTGGCGGACGAGGGTGGCGCCGACCCCGATGCGTACCCGGCCGCCGGAGTCGATGTCGGCGGTGCGGATGAGGATGGAGGAGTCCAGGGTGCGCCCGCCCCGCTCGTCGCGGCCGATGAGCGCGACGATGCCGCTGTAGTAACCCCGGCCGTGCGGCTCGTACTTGTCGATGACCCGGCAGGCGCTCTCCAGCGGCGAGCCGGTGACGGTGGGTGCGAACATCGTCTCGTGCAGGATGCGGCGCGGGTCGCGGTCGGTGCGGCCCTCGATGAAGTACTCGGTGTGCGCCAGGCGGGCCATCTCCTTGAGGAAGGGGCCCACCACCCGGCCGCCGGACTCGCAGATCCGGGCCATCATCTTCAGTTCCTCGTCCACCACCATGTACAGCTCGTCGGCCTCCTTGCGGTCGGCGAGGAAGTCCATCACCTCCGGGAGGGTCGGGCCGGTGGACGGGTAGCGGTAGGTGCCGCTGATGGGGTTCATCACGGCGGTGCCGCCGTGCACGCTGACGTGCCGCTCGGGGGTGGCCCCGACCAGGGTGCGCTCCCCGGTGTGCATGATGAAGGTCCAGTACGCCCCGGACTCGCGCTCCATCAGGCGCCGGAAGAAGGCCAGCGCGGTGCGCGGGGAGTAGTCGGAGATATCGGCGATGAAGGTGCGCTTGAGGACGAAGTTGGCGCCCTCGCCCTCGCCGATCTCGTCGGTGACGATGCGCCGTACGGTCTCGGCGTACTGCGCGTCGTCCAGGTCGAAGTACCCCTCGGACAGCTCGATGGGCACGTCCGGGATGCGCGCGAGCACATCGGCGACGGCCATGGTGGCCTGGCCGGTGACCGTCATCGCCAGCAGCGGCGCGCCGTCGTCGGGCGCGGCGTAGCCCCGCTCGGCGATCTGCCGGTAGGGCACCAGCGCCAGGACGTCCTGGCGGGAGCCGCCGGTGGTGCGCGCGCTCCCGTCGGGCAGCGGGATGTCCTTCAGCGTGCCGGGCGTGCAGACCTCGCCGATCAGTACGTCCAGCGAGTCGGGCCCGGTGGTCTCGGGCCGGTGCAGCAGCGCGAACGCGGGCGGATTGTGCCCCAGGACGCGGTAGAGCAGGTCGTCGCTCACGTCTGAACCCCCTTGCTGATGCTCGTGGCGTCCGTGAGGACCTCCTTGGCGGTCAGGACGACGGCGCAGCGGGCTGCGGCGTACTCCAGCGCCATCCGGTGGTATCCCTCGGAGAAGTCGGCGACGGCGTCGGCGACCAGGAAGGTCTCGATGTCGTTGGTGAACGCCTCGATGGAGGTCGCCAGCACACCGATGTGCGCGTAGATGCCGCACACGACCAGCTGGTCGCGGCCGTGCGCGCGCATCCGCTCCAGCAGGTCGGAGCGGAAGAAGGCGCTGTAGCGCCACTTGGTGAAGACCCAGTCGCCGGGAGCCGGCGCGAGCGGGTCGATCACCTCGCGGTCGGCGGGGTCCACCCGCATGCCGGGGCCCCAGAAGTCCTTGAGCAGTCCGCGCTGCTGCTCGTCCATGCCGCCGGGCTGGGTCGTGTACGCGACGGGGATGCCCAGGGCGGCGCACTCGTTGCGCAACTCGGTGGCGTTGCGCACCAGTTCGTCCTTGGGGCCGCCGGCGTCGGGGAAGGGCTTGAGGAAGTAGCGCTGCATGTCGTGGACGAGCAGCACCGCACGGGCCGGGTCCACGCTCCACTGCGCGGTGTTGTCGGGCAGGTCTCCCGCTGTCGGCATCCGATAGGGCTGTATGGGGCCAATGCCTGCCATGGTGTCCTTTCCAGTCTCGTCTCTCGTGTACCGGTGGCGGGGGCGTGGGGCACGCCGGGGCCCGGCGGACCGGGATACGGGGTGCTAGACGCCGAGGGAGGCGCCACCGTCCACGGTGAGGTCGTGCAGGGTGATGTGGGCGGCCTTGTCGGAGAGCAGGAAGACCACCGCGTCGGCGATGTCGGAGGGCAGCGCCAGCTTGCGCAGCGGAATCCCTACGCGGTACGCGTCCGGGCGGCCCTCCAGGGTGCCGATGCGCCCCGAGTCGTCGTCCCACATCGAGCGCAGCATGGGGGTGTCCGTGGAGCCGGGAGCCACCAGGTTGCAGCGGATCCCGTACTTGGCCACCTCCAGGCCGAGCGACTTGGTGAACAGCGTCGCGGCGGCCTTGGACGCCGAGTACGCCGCCATGCCGGCCCGGGGGGTGCCCGCCGCGTTGGACGCGACGGTCACGATCGCCCCCCTGGAGCGCTTGACCATGCGGTTGATCACGGCACGGGAGACGTAGAAGACCCCGGTGACATTGACCGCGAACATGGCCTTGAAGTCCTCGTCGGAGAGGTTCCACACCTCTCCCAGCCGCAGCACCCCGGCGGCGTTGACGAGATAGCTGATCGGGCCGAGCTGTTTTTCGACCTCCTCGACGACGGATTCCACATCGGCGCTGTCGGTGACGTCCGCCTTGAAGGCCTGCGCGCGCAGACCCGCGTCGTTCAACTCGCCTACGATTTCCATGAGTCCGGAGGCTTCGCGGTCCACGGCCGCCACCGCGTGGCCTTCCTCGGCCAGCACCTTGACCACCGCCGCGCCGATGCCACCGGCTGCCCCCGTCACAAGGGCGACCCGTTGCTCCATATGCTCTTCTCCAAGTCTCCAGGCGTGCTGGTTCCGTGGGGTGTCCGTCCCGTGCCGATACGGCAGCGCACCGGCGGGGCCTCAGCCACGCCAGGCGGAGACGACGGAGACGGCCTGCCACGGGTTCAGCCGCGGGTCGCAGCAGCTGGTGTACTTGTCCCCGACCCGGTCGGCGAAGGAGCCGTTGGCGACGCACTCGGTCACGTCGTCGGGGGTGGTCTCCAGATGGAGACCGCCGGCCACTCCGCCCTGTGAGGTGACGGCGGCCTGGAAGTCCTGGACTTCCTGCTCCACCGTCTCCAGGTACCGGGTCTTCAGACCCTCGGGCGTGGTCACCGTATTGCCGTGCATCGGGTCGCACAGCCAGATGACCGGGTGGCCCGCGGCACGCACTGCCTTGACCAGTTCCGGAAGCCGCTCGGCGGCGTTCTTGGCCCCCATCCGGGAGATGAGCAGCAGCCGGCCCTTCTCGCGCTGCGGGTCCAGGCGCTCGCACAGGCCCAGCAGCTCGGGGACCGACATCTTGGGGCCGACCTTGCAGCCCACGGGGTTGACGACCTTGGCCAGCAGGGCGACGTGCGCCCCGTCCAGCTGCCGGGTGCGCTCGCCGATCCACGGCAGGTGGGTGGAGGTGAGCGCGAGATTGCCCTCGCTGTCGCGGCGGACCATGGGCAGCTCGTAGTCCATGAGCAGTGCCTCGTGGCTGGTCCACACCTGCGGGTCGATGGGCGAGCGGTCGCCGTCCAGCCAGCCCAGGTGGGAGAAGACGTCCTGGGCGGCGCGGTAGCCGGCTATCAGCCGTTTGGGATCGGGCCTGCGGCCCTCGGCGTCCGGCTCGGGGCTGTTGACCATGTGGCCGCGGAACACGGGCAGTTCGACGCCGCCGACCGTCTCGTAGTTGTTCGAGCGCGGCTTGCCGTACTGTCCGCCGATGCGGCCGATCCGCAGCACCGGACGATGAGTGATCATCTTCATCGCGCCGGCCAGCAGGTCCAGCACGGCGGCCTTGCGCGAGACGTACCCCAGCGAGCTCTCCGCGGGGTCCTCGGCGCAGTCGCCGGCCTGCACGATCTGGGCCTCGCCGTCCGCCACTTGAGCCAGCAGCGAGCGCAGGGTGCGCAGATCGTGGAACTGGGCGAGCGGCGGGGACGCCTCCAGGGCGGCCCTGACCTTCTCGACCAGCGATGAGTCGCCCTCATCCCATTCCGGCTGTTGCAGGCACGGTTTCCAGCGGATGTCGGGCAGAAGAACGTGATGCACGGATGCCTCCAGGAGGGAAGGGGGAGCAGTGCGCGGGCCTGCTCGTCAGTCTTGGAGTTCACCGGCTCGGGCTTTCCGGGTCATGGAGAATTTCCCGGCCGGGGTGTCGGTGGCGCCGTACGAATGCCGTTGTCGGGCTCGGGCTGGATCTGACGGCCGCATACGGCGGAGCGTGGGCCGCTCCCCCGTGGTGCGGGGCACTGTTCAGCGCCGGGTCGGTGCGCGTGCCGCCGCCGTCGAGGCCGGCATGGTTCTTGGCCCAAAATCCTGTGGCGAATCGGGAGTTACTGCCAATGCCGGGCGGAACACTTCGTCACATGTCCGGCAACTCCATCAAGTCGGGCAGTGCCCTTCAGGTAAAGATGAAGCAAATGGTTGCGCCGCTCATCCTGGATGCATAGCGTCCAGGTTAAGAAAGCCGGATGTACGGTGGAGCCGAAGTGACGTGCACTGTTCCGCGGTGAAAACCCGCCCGCGCAAACGGTGTTGGGACACCCTCTGGAGGGGTACCGCCTGCTGCGCCA
Organism: Streptomyces sp. UF-297; assembly: GCF_058245575.1. Classification (NCBI taxonomy): domain Bacteria; kingdom Bacillati; phylum Actinomycetota; class Actinomycetes; order Kitasatosporales; family Streptomycetaceae; genus Streptomyces; species Streptomyces sp. UF-297. The sequence goes on from NZ_JBSIBZ010000081.1 coordinate 28,927, forward strand.
GTGCTTTCTCCGTGTGCAGCGAGAGGAGTCGTGATGCTTTCCTCACGAGAGGCGCCGGCGGCGGACGAACAACCGCGCCTGCGCCGCCTGATGTACGAAGGCGTCGCGCCGTGGATGGACGGCGTGGGCCGGAGCCTGCTGGCGGCCGGCGGACTGTCCCGCCATATCGACGAAACCGGAATTCGAGGCGCCGTCTCGAATCCAGAGGTCCTCCTGCGTCTCTTGAGCGAGTCGGAGGTCTACCGCGACCTGCTGAGCGCTCTCGCCGAGCGCGGCGCCTCCGCCCAGAGCGCGCTGCGCGAACTGACCACCCATGAATCCCGCTGGTGCGCGGACGAGTTACGACCGGTCTTCGAGGCGGGCCGCGGACTGGACGGCCGCGTCTCGGTGGACCTGGACCCGCGCCGCGCCCATCAGTCCGGCGCGACCCTGGCCGAAGCCGCCACGCTCAGCGGGCAGTTGGGCCGCAGTAACGTCCTGGTCAAAATTCCGGCCACTTTCGAGGGCCTGACGGCGATGCGCGACTGTCTGCGCCAGGGCATCGGCGTACACGCCACCCACATCTACTCCGTACGCCGCTACCGCGAGGTGGCCGACGTCTACTTCGAAGGGCTGGAGCAGGCCCTGGCGCGCGGGCGCCGGCTCGCGGACATCGCCTCGGTGGCCGAGCTGCCGGTCGCCCGGCTGGACGCCGAGGTGGACGCGCGCCTGGAGGAGGCGGGCACCGCCAGCGCCCTGGCCCTGCGCGGCGAGGCGGCGCTGGCCACCGGGCGGCTGATGTACGCGGAGTACGAGGCGCGCCTGGGCGGTGCGCGCTGGCGCGGCCTGCGCGCGGCCGGGGCCCGCCCGCAGCGGCTGCTGTGGTCCACCTGGCGCCCCGGCGGCCCGGCCGTGCCGCACCCGCGCTACACCGGCCGCATGGTCGCCTGGGGCACCGTCCTCGCGCTGCCGGAGACCGCGCTGCGGGAGGTCTCGCGCCGCTCCCTGCTGCGCGGCGACACCCTCTCGGGCCGGGCCCGCCCCGCCGCCGCGCTGTGGGACCGTCTGGAGCGCAACGGCATCTCCCAGGACGCGGTGGCCGACAAGCTGCTGGAACAGGGCGTGGACCGGCTCGCCGAGGTCCGCCGCGCGCTGCTGGTGACGCTGGGCGAGCAACTGGCCCTGCCGCACGGGCCGGTGTGAGGCCGGGGCCCTGATGGCCGGGTGGGGCGCCGGTGGCCCCGCGCTGCGCCCGGAGGCGTACGGGACGGGGAGAAACACCCCAAGGGCCGGTAAAACGGCCTGATTGGGCGGCTGTGGTGACGGATTACGGTGCGCGTGGGCACCGGCTGTGTAACCCTGAGCCGCGCTGGGAAGCGTTGGAGCGCGCGGTACGGAACGTCACCGCGCGCTGTCACAGAGCGCCGGTCGGCGCGGTGCCGCAAGGCGCCGTACCGGACGGTTCGCCACCGGAACTCCCGGCGGGCGCCGCGGTACGGGAAGGCGCCGTACCGGGCCGACCGGTGGCGATCGCGGCGGTGTCCTACGGAGTGGTGCGGGCTGGCACCGCGCCGCAGGCCCACCGTCCGCCTCACGCGGGGCCGACCGGTGCCGCGCCGCAGGACCCGACGCCGAGCACGGCGTCGCCGCAAGGAGCACGGCATCGAAAGGGGCGGTGCCGCCGACGCGGCGTCGCGCACCACCGCGGCATCGGGTGACCCGGATCCGTACGGCTGACCCCCGGGCGGCGCGGCACCGATCACGGCGGCAGGGCGCAGTCCCCGCCGCACCACCCCTGAACCGGCCCGCACGACCTGAACGAGACCGCACGGCCTGAACCAGCCCGAACGGCCTGAACCAGCCCGTAAAAGCAGCGAATCCGGTGTCCGCGCCTCCGGCGCGGGGGCGCCGGAGCGGACATCCGGAGAGGTGGTGAGGGGCAGGCGGGGTGCCCTGCGGTGCGTACGGCGCCGGAGCGGACGGCGCCGTATACGGCCTCAGGACTTGTGCAGCACCGCCTGGTGCTCCTGGACCAGCGCGGAGGGCCGGCGTCCGGGGAACTCCGCGTCGGCCAGCGCGGCCATCGGGGCGGCCTTGACGGCCGTCTCCTCGAACTCCGCGTCGGAGTCGGACAGCGCGATGATGGCGCCGCCCACCCCGTAGCGGACCTGCTGCTCGGTGACGACCGCGGTGCGGATGACCACGCTCAGATCCACCGCGCCGGTCAGCGAGAAGTAGCCGATGGCCCCGGAGTAGACCCCGCGCGGTCCGCTCTCCAGGCGGTCGATGATCTGCATCGTGCGCTCCTTGGGCGCGCCGGTCATCGACCCGGGCGGGAAGGAGGCCCGTACGCAGTCCACGGGGGTGCTCTCGGGACGCAACTGGGCGCGGATGGTGCTCACCAGGTGGTGGGCCTTGGCGTAGCTCTCCACCCGGAAGATCTCCGAGGCGTCGACCGTGCCGATCTCGGCGCAGCGGCCCAGGTCATTGCGGACCAGGTCGACGATCATGAGGTTCTCGGCGCGGTCCTTCTCGTTGGTGAGCAGGTCGGCGACGAGCTGCGCGTCCTCCTGCGGGGTGGCGCCGCGCGGCCGGGTCCCCTTGATCGGCTTGGACTCCGCCTGGCCGCTCGCCCCGATGCGCAGGAACCGCTCGGGCGAGGTGCTGAGCACCGACAGGCCGCCGAAGCGCAGCAGCGCGCCGAAGGGGGCCGGGCTGATGCGGCGCAGGTACTGGTAGCCCTGCCACGGGTCGAGCCGGCCCTGCGCCTGGGCCATGTTGGTCAGGCAGACCTCGTAGCTCTCCCCGGCGGCGATCTCCTCCTGGCAGACGTCGATCAACTTCAGGTAGGCGTCCCGGTCGTGACGCAGCGTCAGTGCGCCGAGCGCGTCCGGCCGCCCGGCCCACTGCGGGGCCACTCCGGCGATCGCGCCCAGGTGGTGGTCCGCGGCGTCCAGCCAGCGCAGCGCCGGGGCCTCCTCGCCCTCCTCCGCCAGGGCGAGAAGGTAGCTGGTGCCCGTACGGTGGTCGAGCACCAGGGCGCGGTCGCTGAAGACCATGGTGGCGTCCGGCTCCTCGGGGCGCGGGCCGCGCTCGCCGCCGCACTCGGCCTTCAGGCCGTAGCCGAGGTAGCCGACCCAGCCGAGCGCGAAGTCGCAGGGCAGCTCGGGCACTTCGGTGCGGGTGGCGCGCTGCTCGCGGTCCAGCCAGGTCAGGAACTCACCGGTGACGATCTCGGTGGACTGCGCGGAGCGCACGGTCACCGTCGAGGACCACACATCGGCGGTCGCCACCCGGGCCAGCGGGCCGGAGGCGTCACCCATGATGGAGAATCGTCCCTGCGGGTCCTGAGGACGGCTGCTGTCGAGCCAGTAGGCGTGGTCGCCCTGGCGGAAGAGGCGGTCGAAGGCGACCTCGGCGTCCCAGCGGGTGGGCAGCGTGCGCGCCAGGACCCGCAGCCTGCGCTGCGCGGGCGCCGGCTCCTTGGCCGGGGCGGGCGGCAGGGTCAGGGCGGTGGCCGGCTCGCGGCCGCTGAGCCAGTTGTGGTCCTCGGCCAGCTCGGTGAAGTTGCGCAGGATCTGCCGCCCGTGCTCGCTGCCGATCGACTCCGGGTGGAACTGCACGCCCCACAGCGGCCGGTAGCGGTGGCGCAGCCCCATCAGGATGCCGTCCTGCGTCCAGGCGGTCGCCTCCATCTCCTCCGGCAGCCGGTCCACCGCCAGCGAGTGGTAGCGCACCACGTTGAACGGCGAGGGCAGCCCCGCGAAGATCCCGCTGCCCGAGTGCGTCACGGCGGAGATTCGGCCGTGGTACGGCTGAGGTGCCCGCGCCACCCTGGCACCGCTCATCAGCGCGATGCCCTGGTGGCCCAGGCACACCCCCAGGGTGGGCAGCGAGCCGTACTGCAGCACGTCCCGGCAGATCCCGAAGTCCTCGGCCCTGGCGGGGTTCCCCGGTCCCGGCGAGAGCACCACGCCGTCGAAGGCCGACAGGTGGCGGGCGTGCCAGCGTGGATCGTCGTTGGGCACGACTTCCGGTTCCTGTCCGGTCACCTCGGCCAGGTGGTGGAACAGGTTGTAGGTGAAGGAGTCATGATTGTCGATCAGCAGTATGCGCACGCTGTCCCCCTTGGCTGTGACGAGCTTGCTGTGAACGTACGGTGTGAACGCCGTGCTCGGGCGGGCCAACGCCGGAGCGGCGCATTCCGGTAAGTACCGGCCGAATAACAGCTGTTGGCGTGGCGCAGAACCATTCCCGCGCTGTTCTGGGCGCCGGTTCCGGACGCCGGGAGCGGGCCGCCTGCGGCGCAAGTCCGCCGAAGGGCGGGAGAGGTCACCGTAGTTGACGTCTGCGAGGGTGCAAAGGCCGGGGGTGCCTGGTGCCATTGCCGGCCGTGTGCCCGGAATGCCGACCGCTCGCCGTCACGCGTCCGTGCCTGGTGGCCGCGGTGAAACGACCGTATGGAATCGTGTGCTCGTGCGCTTGCGGTTTCTGCGGCATCCACGGGGCAACTCCCCTCATCGTTCCCGAGGTATGGCCTTAGCCTTGCTTAAAGAACGCGCAAAGCAAAAGGTGATCTGATGACAGAGCCGTCGGCCTCGGGGGGTGGCCCGGGCACCGCCCGACCGCCCTGACGAGCAAAGAAGCACCGGGTCAAGAGCCGGTAATGATTGACGGCTGCGATGCAGCCTCGTAACTTCAGTGCGGGCGGCCTGACGGCCGGCGATCCGGAGCGGGGGAGTGAGGGTCATGAAGCCGCCGAACAGGGACGCCTTAGGTGCGAGCATGATCGAGATGCTGGAATTGCTCGCCGACGAGGCACCGTTGGACCAGTTCGAGTCAGTCGTCTCGAAGGCGCGCCAAGCGGGGGTCCAGGGCGCGGAGTTGGAACAGCTGGAGAATGTCCTCCAGCTGGCTCTGCGCATCTATTCACGCCTTCAGCGCGGGCAGCAGCGCGAGGCCGGCATGTCCGCCCTGGTCGACATCGCCCGCGAACTGGCCGCGCCGTACGACCTGGACGAACTCCTGCGGGGGATCACGCGCCGCACCCGGCTTCTGCTGGGTACGGACATGGCCTACATCGCCCTGCGCGACGAGGAGAAGGGCGTATTCCGCATACGCACTTCCGACGGCCACATATCGCGCCTCAACGTCGGACTGGAACTCCCCGACAGCGCGGGCCTGGGCATCGACGCGATGAGCAGTTCCTCGCCGTCCTGGAGCCCGGACTACCTCAACGACGACCGCATCCAGCACAGCAACAACATCGACGAGGTCGTCAAGGCCGAGAAGCAGCGCGCGGTGATGGCCGTGCCGCTCATCGAGGGCAACCGCCCGCTGGGCGCCCTGTACGTCGCCAGCCGCAGCGTGCGGCACTTCACCCCGGACGAGACCGCCCTGATGAGCTCGCTGGCCGAGCTGGTCGGGGTGGCCATCTCCCGGGCCTCCCTGCTGGACCGGGTGGCCTCGGAGACCTCCGAACTGGAGCGGCACAGCTCCGAGATCGAGGCACAGATGCGCGAGCTCCAGGGGCTGCGGGAGACGCACATCGGACTCGTCGAGCAGATGCTGGGCGGCATCGACCTCCAGGAGTTCGCCGAGGAGGCCGGGCGCACCGTCAACGGCCCGCTGCGCATCCTGGGGCCGGACGGCTCGGTGCTGGTCACCGTCGGGGAGATGCCCGAGATCCCGGAGTCGCTGATCACCACGGCCACCATGGACGCGCACGCCAACCGGGAGCCCAGGGAGGTCGCCGACGGCCTGTGGGCGGCGCCGCTGTTCGCCGGCAGGGAGGCGCTGGGCACCCTGCTGCTGCAGCCCTCGGACGTGATGGGCGGGTACGACCTGCGGATGCTGCGGCTGGTGATCCGTACGGTCGCCCTCCAACTCCTGCTGCAAAACAGCCGGGACAGCGTCGTGGAGGACCAGGCGCGCGACGAACTGCTGGAGGACCTGCTGGCCAACCCCGGCATGCCCAGCCCCCGCATCGAGCGCAGGGCCCGCCGCTTCGGCATCGAACTCGACCAGCCGCACATCGTGATCATCATCCGGCCCGAGGAGGACACCCGCGGCAAGGAAGTGGTCTGGGCCGCCTCCTACGCCGCCCGGATGGGCGGGCTCAAGAGCATGCACGACGGGCGCGCGGTGCTGCTGCTGCCCGGCGAGGACGCCAGCGCGGCCGCCCGCGCCGCCTTCGAGAAGCTCACGCCACTGCTCAAGGAGTCCCCGACGGTCAGCGCCGCCGGGCCGGTGACCGATCCGGCCGCGGTGCACCAGACCTATATGGAGGCCAAGCGCTGCCTGGACGCGATGACCGCGCTCGGCGTCGCCGGACGCCCCGCCTCCGCTCGTGAACTGGGCTATCTCGGGCTCCTCCTCTCCGACAATCACGATGTGGAAGGCTTCATCGCCTCCGCTGTGGGCCCGGTCATCGACTACGACCGGCAGCGGCTGACGGAGCTGACCCGCACGCTGGAGGTCTACTTCAGCGCGGGCAACAGCCCCACGTACGCCGCCAAGAAGCTGCATGTCCACCCCAACACCGTCGCCCGGCGCATCGAGCGGATCAGTGAACTGCTGGGCCCGGAATGGCAGCAGGCCGACCGGGCGCTGGAGATCCAGCTGGCGCTGCGCCTGTTCCGGATGCGGCACACCCTGCGCGAGCGCGAGGCCCCGTCGGCCGCCGACGCCGTCCGCGACCACGAGGGGTAGCGCGCAGACGGTGCCGGGGTCCGACGGGGCCCAACTGCCGGGTCAGGACTGTGCAGCGCCCGCGCCCAGTCCTGACCCTGTCGGATCGCGTCCTGACCGTGCCGTTGACCCGACGGCCGGTCCGTACCGCTGACCCGTGTGACCAACGCGCGTGCCGGTTCCCTCCGTTGACCCACGCGGTCGGCCCGTATGCGCGGTCAGCCGGGCTGACCGCCGCGGCCGGTCCGTGCTTCCGGCCGCTGCCCCTGTTCCGGTTCTCCGGGTTCCGGCCCGCCGCCACCGGCCCGTGCGGCCGGTGCAGTGGTGTGTCGAGCCGGGTGACCGGTCCGTGCGGCCGGTCGGGGCTGTTTCGGTGTGGTGTTGTTCCGCTGTACTGCCGCCACGGTCTCCCGTGGCCCTTGCTCACCGGCCGCTGTACCGGCCCCGCCCGCTGACCCGTGCGGTCGAGGCCCAGCCTCCGGTCGTGCTGTCGTGCTGTTGTGTGCCGTGTCGACCCTTACGGCCGGTCCGTGCGGCCGGCCGGTGGAGCGATGCAGCGCGGCCGGTCCGTGCAGCCGGCCTGGTGTGCGGTGGTGCCACGGGGCCGGTCCGTGCAGCCGGCCCCTCGTGCTGTGCAGCGCGGCCGGTCCGTGCAGCCGGCCTGTCGTACTGACCCTTTCCTCCTGTCGGTGCCTGTGCCCTGGTGCGTCTCCCTTCCCTGCGCCTGCGTCTTTCCGCCGGCCCGTGCCGCCGTGTTTGCTCGCCGTCGCGGCGGGTTGGACCCACCGCCGTGACGGCGAGATACACCGCGGCACGGACCGCCCGCTTCGCGCGCCCTGGCGCCACCGGGCCGAAGGCCCGCCCGGCGCGCTCGGGCACAGGACCCGTTCAGCGGGCCGTGCGCTGCGCCCGCTGCGCCGCGCCCTGTGTCAGTGCGGCAACGGCGTGCGCGGCCGAGGCCAGCGTGATGTGCCGGTGCCATCCGCCGAAGGAGCGCCCGGCGTAGTCCCGGATGCCCACTTGGTCGGAGATCTCCTGGAAGTCGTGCTCCACCCGCTGCGTCAGCTTGGACAGCCGCAGCAGATCCGCGGGCGGCGCCGAGACCAGGTCGCTCAGCCACAGCTCGCCCGGCCACGGCCGGTGCCCGCCGAATCCCAGCAGCAGCAGGTCGCCGCGGGCCATCGGGCGCCCGTTGCGCACCCGGTGCGTGGGAATCCGTACCCGTACGGCGGCGGCCAGACTGGTGCGCGGGGTGCGCTGCCGGTCGTGGGCGCGCCAGACCACCGGGCGCCGCATGTCCCTGATGGCCTCCATGATCTGGTGGGCCGGGACCTCGGCGCCGCCGCTGGGCAGGGCCGGGTCGGCCACCGTCAGCGGGACGGTGGAGCCGATGCGTACCAGGAAGGGCACCCGGCCGGCCCGCAGCCTGCGCACGGTGGTGATGGCGTTGGTCTCGCGTGCGTCCAGCACCACGGGGCGGATCGGCAGGCCCCACTTGTGCATCATGCTCAGGCAGGCCTCCACCGCGCACTCGCCCAGCGACTCCGGTGCCACCGCGTCGGGGATCGCGGCCCGCCGGCGTCGCTCGCTGTCCTCCAGCCAGGCCGGGGACAGGTGCAGGCGCCAGTTGACGGGGTGGCTGCGGCCGTCGGCCGCCGACCAGACGCCGATCGCCTGCTGTGCGTTCATGACCTGGCCCAGGGACGGGAAGAAGTGCCGGTCCACGCCCACCGAGTTCTCCCCGGCCTTGGGGATGACCATGGTCTGCGCGACCCACGCCCGGGGCGGGTTGGCCCGCGCCAGGTAGTGGGCCAGCGCCCGGCGGACCGGTACCCAGTCCCAGGCGGAGCTGGAGACGAAGTGGTGCAGGCTCTGTTCCGTGGCCTGCCCGCCGATCAGCGTCGCGATGTTGCGGACCGACTTGCGTCCCTCGGCGCCCAGGAGCCCCTGGAGGTACTCCATGCCCTTGCGGCGCTGGTCGCTGCGCGGCAACGATGTGAAGAGAGTCGCGCACAGTTCGGCAAGGACGACGTCGCTGTTGTCAGCGAGCTGCCGGTCCTGGACATTTCCTATTGCTTCCCTTGCGTGCAGGACAGCTCCACCCATGTTCCCCATCCCGTCAGGCGATCCGCTTCCTTTGCCCTACCAAGGTGCGGGTGCGCCAGGGGGTTGGCCCAGGTGTGCCGGACACCTGACTCGGGGGTGGTGTGGTGGGCGGGCCACCGTAACCACCCCCGACATGCCCGTGATTGCCGGAATTCATGGCCAGGGGGGTGTGCCCGGAACACCGCACCGGGTGGTTCGTACCGAAAAGCGGGAAATGCGAGCCGGGGACCGGCGGTGCGCCGGGCCTATGGAACGACGGCGATGCCCTCGATCTCCACCAGCGCCGCCTCGTCCCACAGGCGGGTCGCCCCGATCACCGCCATCGCCGGATACGCGCTGCCGACCAGGCGCTTCCACACCTGCCCGATGGCCCGGGCGTTGCGGCGGTAGTCGGCGACGTCGACGGCGAAGACGGTGAGTTTGGCGAGGTCGCCGGGGGCGGCGCCGGCCGCCTCGGCGGCGGCCAGCAGATTGTCCAGCGCCCGCTCGAACTGCTCGACGATGCCGTTGCCCACGATGCGGCCGTAGCCGTCCAGCGCGGTCTGCCCGGCCAGGAAGACCAGGGTGCCGGGCGCCGGGACCCGTACGGCATGGCTGAAACCGGTTGCCGGAGCGAGCTGTTCGGGGTTGACCCGCTCCAGCCGCCGCTCCCCGCCGCTTCGCTGCTGCTCGCTGCTGCTCATGCCCGGTGGGTTCCCTCCGCCGCCAACTCGTACCGCACGCCAAGGGATTGAAGCGCTTCCTGCTCCGCCGCGGGAAGCTCCCGGTCGGAGATGACCAGATCGAAGTCGGTCAGTGGCGCGAGTTCGTACAGCGCCTGGCGGCCGAACTTGGAGTGGTCCACCAGCAGCACCTTGAACCGGGCTGCGGCCATCAGCGCCCGCTTGACCAGGACGTTGTCCTGCGTCTGGTGGTAGCAGTGGCCGTTGTCGACCGCGGAGGTGGACAGGAAGGCGATATCGGCGCGCAGGCTGCGGGCGCTGTCGGCGGTGGAGATGCCCAGGAAGGAGTTGAAGGCGGCGTGGTACTCCCCGCCCAGCGCGATCATCCGGATGTCCGGCTCCTCGGCGAGGTCGTTGATGACCTGGAGGGAGTTGGTGATGACGGTGTACGCGCCGCGCGAGGCCAGCGAGCGGGCCAGCGGCAGGCCCGTACTGGAGTCGTCGATGATCACCGCCTGGCCGGGCTCGGCCAGCTCCAGCGCGGCCGCGCAGATCGCCTCTTTCGCGGCCACCTGCTCATTGCCGCGATAGCGCGCGTTGGACTCGAACAGGGCGCTGGGCGCGGCGGTCGCGCCGCCGCGCACCTTGCGCAGCCAGCCCTGGTGCTCCAGCGTGTCCAGGTCCCGGTGGACCGTCATCTGGCTGACGCCCAGCTCCTGGACCAGCTCCTCGATGGTGACCTGGCCCTCGGCCAGCACCCTCTCCGCGATCCGCTTGCGCCGGTCCTTGGGGTTCAGCTTGGCAGCGGGTGCCGGGGACTGCTGACCGTCCCCGTCCGGCGCCCCTTCGCTCTCGGCCAACGCCGATCCCTTCTCCCATGCCACACCGCCGCACGGCTGCCGGCGGGCCTCACCACGGCTCCTGCGCGTCCTTACGCGTCCTTACGCGGGCGAGTTTAGGCCGTGGCCACTCTCCGCCAGGATTCCCCGGCCGTCCAGGGCGCCGTGCGCCGCGTACGCGCCGAAGCCGCACGTACGCCCCGGTACGGGCCCCGTAAGGGGCGCGGGGCCGTGTCGGCATGCGGCTCCGCCGCGTGGGCGCGCCCGGCCCCGCCAGCCCGCGCTCTCACGACTCCGTTCCCGCGCGGAGCGCGGATGCGCCCCGCCAGGCGTCAGACGCCGTGCGCCCCGGACCCGCCGCCCCGGCGCGCACCCGTCACTTGGCGTCGGCGTAGCACTCCACCACCGCCGTGGTGAACGGGAACCGCACCGGCGTCGCCCCGAACGCGATCCGCCCCGCCAGCGCGGCGGCGGCCGCCACCGCCTCGGCGACCGCCGCCGCCTCCTCCTGCGGGCAGTGCACGATCACCTCGTCGTGCTGGAAGAAGACCAGCTCGGCACGCATCCCGGCCTCCGCCAGCGCCCCGCGCAGCGCGGCCAGCAGCAACAGCGCCCAGTCGGCGGCGCTGCCCTGCACGACGAAGTTACGGGTGAAGCGGCCGCGCGCCCGGGTGCCCGCCGTGCTGGCGTACGCGGGCGCCTCCTCCTGCGGCAGGCCCGCCTCCTCCGGTGGCGCCACCGAAGCGGGCGGGCAGGTGCGCCCCAGCCACGTGCGCACCAGGCGGCCCTCCTCGCCCGCCCGCGCCGCCTCGTCCACATACGCCACCGCCGCCGGATAACGGCGCCGCAGATCGGCCAGGTGCTTGAGCCCGTCGCCGGAGGTCTGGCCGTAGATCGCCCCGAGCAGCGCCATCTTGGCCCGGTCGCGGTCGCCGCCGAAGGCCCGCGCCGCCAGGTCGGCGTACAGGTCCCGGCCGCTGCCCGCCACGTCCATCAGCCCGCGGTCACGGGAGATCGCGGCCAGCACCCGCGGCTCCATCTGGTCGGCGTCGGCGACCACCAGCCGCCACCCCGGATCGGCGACCACCGCCCGCCGGATCACCTTGGGAATCTGCAGCGCGCCGCCGCCGTTGGTGGTCCAGCGCCCGGACACCGTCCCGCCGGGCAGGTACGCGGGCCGGAACCGCCCCTCGCGCACCCACTGCTGGAGCCAGGCCCAGCCGTGGGCGGTGTGCAGCCGGTAGAGCGTCTTGTACTCCAGCAGCGGCGCGACGGCCGGGTGGTCGATCTCCTGCAGCTCCCACTTGCGCGTCGAGGTCAGCGAAATCCCCTGCCGCGCAAAGGCCTTGACGATCTCCGCGGGCAGGTCGGGGCGCACCCGCTCCCCGAAGGCCCGGGACACCTCCTCGGCCAGCTCCGCCATCCGCCGGGGCTCCAGCCCGCCCGGATAGCGCCCGCCCAGCAGCCCGTCCAGCAGCTCCCGGTGCAGATCGGCCCGCCAGGGGATACCCGCCCGCCCCATCTCGGCCGCGACCAGCATCCCCGCCGACTCCGAGGCCAGCAGCAGCCGCATCCGCTCCGGGTGCTCGGTCTTGTCCGTACGGGCCACCTGGGCCGCGTACACCTCCAGCAGCGCCGCCATCTCGTCCGTCCCCGGCGGCAGCGGTACGGGCCCCGGCTCGAACAGCGAGGCCTGGGTCTCGGCCGTACGCACCGGCGGGTCCTCGGGCACCGGCAGCCCGCGCAGCCGCGCCCAGGCGGCGGCCAGCGACCGGGGCTGCCCCGACTGCCCCTCCTCATGGCCGATCAGCAGCGCCTCGGCGGCCTCCACGTCGTAACAGCGCTCGACCCGCACGCCGGCCGCCAGCAGCGGGCGGTAGATCTCCGCGGTGGACCGCCACACCCACCGCCCGACCTGCGGCCGGGAGCGCACCGCCGCCGCCAGGCTCGGCTCCTGGACCACCGGCCCCGCGGGCCGCCCCGCGTCGTCCAGCGGGCAGAGACGGGCACCCCCGTCGCCCGTCTCCACCACTGCCCATCTCATGCTCGTGAGTCTGCCACCGAGGTCTGACAACGGGCCGCACACGCGTTCAAGACACGGCGCCCGCCGCCCCCGACACTGCCCCCATGGACACCCACCCCACGCAGCCCGCGCCCGTGAACGTGGCCGAGGCGCTGGCCTCCTTCACCGACGTCTACAGCCCCCGCATCATCGCCCGGGTGAACGACTACGACGTCCGGATCGCCCACACCAAGGGCGACCACGTCTGGCACGCCCACGACGACACGGACGAGTTCTTCCTCGTCCTGGACGGCCGCTTCGACATCGCCCTGCGCACTCCCGACGGCACCGAATCCACCGTCCGCCTCCACCCCGGCGACACCTTCGTCGTCCCGCGCGGCACCCTCCACAAACCCTCCTCGCCCGGCGCCGCCATCCTCATGCTCGAACCCACCGGCACCCTCACCACCGGCACCCGCCCCACCCCCACCGTCCCCACCCACGTCGACACGACCACGGGCCACACCTGGGTCTGACACCCGCGGCGGGGCCTGCGGGCCTCATGCCGTACGCAGCGTCAGGCCCCACTCCCTGCCCGTGCTCGCGCCCAGGTGGGCGACCTCCGACTCCAGGGCGGCGGGCGGCAGTTCGCGTTCCTCCTCGAAGCGGGTCACCTCCACCACGCCGTCGCCGAACTCCCAGACGCCCACGACCCGGCCGCCGTGCACCACCACCGGCGAGATCCACCCCGCCGCCCGGCTCACGGCCTTGCGGCGCGCGGGGGCGATCAGCCGGGTGTCGGAGGTGCCGGGGCCCAGGACGTACTGGTCGAACCCGGCCAGCAGGCGCAGCTCCTCGCAGGGCCGGATGCGCGCCAGCGCCTCGGCGTCCGAGCGCAGCGCGTACGCCCCGCCCACGCCGTCCACTTCCACCTCGACCAGCTGCTCGCCCAGCGCCGCGAACCACTGTCTCAGTACGGCCTTGCGGGTGGCGCCGCGCAGCAGCCAGGCGTCGAACGCGGCCGGTGTCGCGGGGCCGTGGGCCCGCAGATACGCGGGGATCACCACCTGGGCCGCCTGTTCCGGCTCCGGCAGCCCGGCCCAGCCCGTGACCCACGACCGCGGCGCCGTGAAGGTGACGTTGGCGCCTCGCGCCGGCCCCTGGCACAGCCGTCCGGTCCAGGCCAGCGGCTTGAGCACGGTGCTCCAGCCGGAGCGCAGCTGCTCGCCGAGCCCGCCCAGCCCGTCCTGCGCCAGCACCGCGTCCGTCAGCTCCTGCCGGGTCAGCACCTGCCCGTCCAGGATCGCGTCGACGGCCTCGCCCAGCGCCTCCATCTGCGCCGGACTCACTCCGAAGGCCTTCTGCCACGCGGCCTTCTCCCAGGTCCGCGCCGCGCCCAGCAGCGAGAGATACGCCCCCATGTCCTGGGCGGTCAGCAGATGCAGGGTCCCCCGCATGGCCCAGGTCCTGACCACCGAACGCGCCTCCAGGGCCGCCGCCACGGCCCCCGGCTCCGGCTTCTTCTGCCGCGTGGCCACCGCCAGCGCCGCCGACGAGGCGACCTGCGCCTGCACACCCGCCAGCCGCCCGACCACCCCCTGCACCCGCTCGCTCCCCCTCGGCGCAAGCCCCTGCTGCCGCAGCCGCCAGGCCATCACCTGCTCGTGCGACACCCGCACCACATCACCCGCTACCGTCCCCATCCCCCCATTGCACACCACGCCACTGACAACACCCCGCCCGCGCGCCCGGGACATGTCCGGGAGGGGGAAGCGGCACGCATGCCCACAGCTGAGCCCGCCCCCGCGCCCGGGACCTGCCCCGGCAACACCCCACCCGCCACCCGACGTTGGCCGGTTCGCCCCTCCTGGCCCACGGCCCCCGTGACGGGAAAATGCGCCAGCACGGCAGCCGCCCGGCCCCACCGTCCCGTTCCGGTGCGGCAGCGCGACATTCCTGACGACAAGGACCCCGCATGCCCACCGCTCACCGCACCATCGGATCAGGCCCCCGCCGAGTGATCGTCCTGCACGACTGGTTCGGCACCACCGCCAACTGGGGCTCGGTGCTGGACTACCTCGACCGCGAGGCCTTCACCTACGCCCTGCTCGACTACCGCGGCTACGGCGACCGCAAGGACGTTCCCGGCCGTTACGACATCCCCGAAATAGCCGACGACGTCCTCACCCTGGCCGGCGAACTCGGCTGGGAGCGCTTCAGCCTGGTCGGCCACTCCATGGGCGGCAAGGCCATCCAGCAGGTACTGCTGCGCGCCCCGGACAAGGTGGAGCGCCTGGTCGGCATCGCTCCCGTACCGCCCGGCCCGTTCCCCATGGACGACGAGGCCCGCGCGCTCTTCTACGGCGCCCCCGACGACGCGGGAAAGCGCCGCGTGATCGTCGACCTGGTCACCGGCAACCGCGCGAGCCCGGCCTGGCTGGACCGGATGGTCCGCCACTCCCTGGGCATCTCCCGCAAGGAGGCCTTCGCCGGCTACCTGGCCAGCTGGCAGACGCTGGACCTCGCCGACGCGGTGAAGGGCAACGAGACCCCCGTCCTGGTCCTGGTGGGCGAGTACGACGTCGCCATCACCGCCGACCTCATGCGCTCCACCTGGCAGACCCAGTACACCCGCGCCGAGGTCGTCACCCTCCCCGGCACCGGCCACTACCCACCCCAGGAAACCCCCGTAGCCCTGACCACCACCATGGAGAACTTCCTGCGCACCTGACCACCCACAACACCCCCCACCCACCTGTCTTTTCCCACCCACAACACCCCCCACCCACCCGTCTTTTCCCACCCACAACGGGAGGGGGCGGGGGTGCGGGGTGGGGTCC
>NZ_JBSIBZ010000082.1:0-43492 GCF_058245575.1 Streptomyces sp. UF-297
CCCCCCCCCCCCCCCCCCCCCCCCCCCCCCCCCCCCCCCCCCCCCCCCCCCCCCCCCCCCCCCCCCCCCCCCCCCGCGGGGGGCTGCGCCATCGGGGGTGTGGGGCGCCGGACGCCCCGCGAACTGCCCGCCCGCCCGTCCGCCGCCGCGCGCGGCAGGATCACGGTGTGGTCCTGGGATGTCGCGGCCCAGGCGCTCGGCCGCCTGGGCCGCGCCTTCGAGCGGTCCCGGCCCGGCGCCGCCGTCGAGGTCCCGGACATCGGCTACGGCAACGCGTACGACAAGATCACCGTCGGGATGCGCTCGGGCACCGGCCTGCCCGACATCCTCACCGTCGAGGGCTCCCGGCTGCCCGGCTACACCGAGAACTTCCCCGGCGCCCTGTGCGATCTGGCCGCGCCCGGCGCCCGCCACGCCCGCGACTTCGACGCCGCCTCCTGGCGGACGGTGACCGGCCGCGGCGGCAGACTGTACGGGCTGCCGTGGGACATCGGGCCCTGCGCGCTGTACTGCCGCAGCGACCACTTCCGGGCGGCGGGCGTGACCCCGGGAGCGCTGGCGCTCTGGGCCGATTTCGTACGGGCCGCGGTGCGCATCAAGGAGCGGACCGGCCGCAAGGCGCTGGTCATGGACCCCTCGACCCCCGGACCGCTGCCCGAACTCCTCCAGCAGCAGGGACAGGGCTGCTTCACACGGGACGGCGAGGTCGCGATCGGCGGCGGCGAGGCCGTACGCGCCCTGTCTCTGATGAAGGACCTCGCCGACCGCGACCTGATCCACTACGAGCGGGGCTGGGACGGCCTGGTGAGCGCCACCAAGGAGGGCAGGGTCGCCGCCCAGCCCACCGCGGCCTGCGCCGTCTTCGCCCGACTCGCCCCGCACATACCGCCGGTGACCTACACCAAGGACGAGAGCACGGCGCGCGACATCCTGACCGCCACCGTCACCGGCGTCCTGCTGCACGGTGACGCGCCCGCACCCGCCCTGCGCTCGGTGGCCCGCACGGTCGCCGGAGCCACCGGCCGAAGCCTTACGCGATAGCGGCCCGGGATGGCCCTGCGCAGCGACCACCGACTCCCGGCGGCACGCGCCGCCGCCCCGCTGGCGGTGGACCGGCTACAACGCCGTCATCCTGCTCGCGGGCCTGCAGACGATCAAGAAGGAGCAGTACGAGGCCGCCGCGCTCGACGGCGCCGGCGCGCCGGCCGCGTACACCCGGGTGATCTTCCCGCAGCTGCGCCCGGTGCTGCTCTTCTGCCTGATCACCTCCACCGTCGGCACCCTCCAGCTCTTCGACGAGAACTACGTGCTGACCAGGGGCGGACCCGCGGACGCCACCCTCACCCCGGTCCTGTACCTGTACCGGACCGGCTTCCAGCAGATGGACTTCGGCTACGCGGCCGCCATCGCCTGGCTCGTCGTCGCCGTGATCGGCGCGCTCTGCCTGCTGCAGTACTGCGTGCTGGGGCGGGAGCGGCGATGAGGCGCAGGTCAGGGGCGGCGCGGCGGCGGGGCGCTGCTCCGGGGCGGGCGGCCGTCCGGCAGGTACTCCGGCTGCTGCTCGCGCTTGGCGCACTGGTCAGCGTGGTGCCGTATCTGTGGATGGCGATCGCGGCCACCCACCCCAGCGCGGACCTCTTCCGCTCGCCCCCGCCCCTCCTGCCCGGCGGGCACCTGCTGGACAACCTCGCCCGCCTGGAGCGGACCGTCGGCTTCGGGCGGGCGCTGCTCAACAGCCTCGGCCTGGCCGCCGTCCACACCGCGGTCGGCTGTGCGGTATCGGCGCTGTGCGGCTACGGGCTGGCCAAGCACCGCTTCCGGGGGCGGCGGCTGCTGCTGGCCGCGGTGCTGGTGACCATGATGATCCCCTTCCAGGTGCTGCTCGTACCGCTGTTCCAGATGATGGCGAGCCTGGGCTGGATCAACACCTACCAGGCGGTGCTGCTGCCCTTCCTCGCCAACTCCTTCGGCATCCTGCTGATGCGCCAGGGCTTCCTGCGCTTCCCCGACGAGCTGCTGGACTCGGCGCGCGTCGACGGAGCCGGAGAGCTGCGCACCTTCTACCGGGTCGTACTGCCGTGCGTACGGCCCCAGTTGGCGACGCTGGTCATCCTCGCCTTCATGGGC
This sequence comes from Streptomyces sp. UF-297, assembly GCF_058245575.1. Classification (NCBI taxonomy): domain Bacteria; kingdom Bacillati; phylum Actinomycetota; class Actinomycetes; order Kitasatosporales; family Streptomycetaceae; genus Streptomyces; species Streptomyces sp. UF-297. The sequence continues at coordinate 2,128 of NZ_JBSIBZ010000082.1, forward strand.
CAGTGGAACAGCTTCATCTGGCCGCTGCTCATGCTCGGCACACCGGACCGCTACACCGTGCCCGTGGCGCTGAACACCCTCACCGGGCTCACCCGCGTCGACCACTCCGGGCTGATGCTCGGATCGCTGCTGGCGACGCTGCCGCTGCTGGCCGTCTTCCTGCTGTTCCAGCGGCAGTTCGTGGCCGCGCTGCTCGGCGGGGCGGTGAAGGGGTGAGCACTCCGGCGCGTACCGACCGCATCCCCGCCCTGTTCTTCTCCATCCCATCCGGACCTCTGGAGGAAGACCCATGTCACGACACAGACGCCCACGGCGGTACGCCGCGCTGGGCGCCCTGCCCCTGCTGGCGCTGCTCATCGGCCTTGCGCCCGCGCCCGCTCAGGCGGCCCCCGCCGAGCCGCCACCCGTGACGCCGGCGCAGGCCCGGCCGCCTGCCGAGGACCACGCCGCACGGCTGGCCGCCGCCCCCGCCGTGTCCCCCGCCACCGTCCCCGCCCCTCTCACCCCCGACGGCGCGCTGCTGGGCAAGGCGCCGCGGGGCGCGGTGGAAGAGGTCGTACGGGGCCGGGCCGAGCAGGGCGCAGCGGTGCCCTGTACGCGGGCGGACGTCGGCAAATTGACGCCCGGTCAGCTCGTGGAGTTCCTGTCCGACCCGGCGGTCACCGTCGAGAACTGTCTGCGCACGCTGGTGTGGACGTACGACAGTGACCTCGCCCGCGTGCTGACCCCCGCGCACGCGCAGGCGGTACTGGCCCGGATCACCGCCGTTGCGCCGGGCAACGACGGCACCAACTCCGGGCATCTGTACGAGCTGTGGTGGTTCCTGCACGCCGCCGTCTACCACGACTGGTACCGGGACGAGATCGACCTGGGCGGCGCGGAGTTCCGCGGCGCCGTACGCCGGGCCGCCGAAGCCTTCATCGCCAACGCGCACGCCTTCGACGACAGCGCGCTCGCCGGCGGCACCATGCACGAGTTCCTGATCGTGCTGGACACCGACGGCGTCCGCCAGTACTTCACCGCGCTGCTCACCAAGCTGCTGCGGACCGTCGACGGCCGTACGGACCAGTGGCAGAGCCAGGTCCACCGCACCAGCGCCCTGGACGCCCTGGTCATCAACTTCCGCGGGCTGACCAACAACGACCGCGGCTTCACCGACGCCGTCACCGCCGACGGGAGCTACCGCGCGGCGCTGCGCGCCTTCGCCGACCACACCCACCTCGCCCCCGCCCACACCTGGCTCATCCGCGACGGCCTGGCCGAATACGGGCGGCTGAGCACCCTGCCCGCGCTGCGCGACGAAGTCGTACGCCAACTGCAGGAGTTGTACCCGCAGGTCACCCAGCGCTACGGGCGCCTGTCCGCCCCCTGGCTCTCCCTCGCCACCTGGCTGGAGTACCACAAACTGTGCGCCGCCCACCGCGCCTGCCGCTCCGACGTCGAGCCCGAGGTCTTTCCGCGCGGGTACCGCTACGAGGACGGCGGCATCCAGGTCCGCACCTCGCTGGACAACCCCACCGTCGAACGGCTCTACTACGCCTCCGCGCAGGTCAAGGCCCAGTTCTTCCGCATCCTGGGCACCGGCGCGGCGCTGCCCGGCGACCCCAACACCACCTTGAACATCAAGCTGTACGCCTCCCGCGCCGACTACGAGACCTTCCACCCCTACCTCTACGGCATGGGCACCGACAACGGCGGCATCTACATCGAGAAGGGCGCCACCTTCTACACCTACCAGCGCCGCGTCCCCGAGGACTCCCGCCTCACCCTCGAAGAGCTCTTCCGCCACGAGTACGTCCACTACCTCAACGGCCGCTTCGCCGTCCCCGGCTTCTTCGGCGAGGGCCCCTGGTACGAGGGCGACCGCACCACCGCCTTCGACGAGGGCATGGCGGAGTACCTCGCGGGCTCGACCCGGCACGAGGGCGTCAAACTCCGCAAGGACCTGATCGGGTCCGTCATCCGCGACACCCAGGGCGGCGGCCCGCGCATGACGGTGCATCAGCTGCTGCACGCCCGCTACGACCGCGACGGCTTCCGCTTCTACAGCTACGCCGGAGCCTTCTTCGCCCAACTGGGCGCCCAGCGGCCCGAGTTGCTGGGCGAGATGTACGGATATCTGCGTGCCGGTGACGTACCCGGATTCGACGCCTTCCGCAAACGCCTCGGCGGCGACGGGGAACTCCAGCGCGCCTACGACCGCTACCTGGACGAGCAGATCGCCCGCCACGACGACCTGTTCGTACCGAAGACCGAGTACACCCAGCCCGCACGGCTCAGCGCCGCGGCACCCGCCGAGGCCGAACGCGCACTGCGCACCGCCACCGGCCTCACCCCCTCCTGCCGCACCGGCGCGCAGGCGAGCCTGCCCCGCTTCGACTGCGCCGGACGCATCACCGCCCGCCTGGACGAGGGGAGTTCACCTGACCAGGTGCGCCGCGCCATGGCCGGCACCGTCGACTACTTCCTCCTGGAACGGGCCCGGCCCGCGCTGAACAACCTCGCCGACATGGTCTGCGACTACACCACCCCGCGGATCTGGGACGACCGCACCGCCGCCACCTCCGACTACTCCTGCCGCGGCCCGCTGCGCCCCGGCGGGACCAAGGGGTGACAGTGCGCCGACTGCTGTGCGCGGCGGCGGGCCTCGTGCTCGCCGCCGTCCCCCTCGCCCCCGCCCCCTCCGCCGCGCAGCCCGCCTCGCACCAGGCCTCCGAGCCGTACGCGAACGTGCTCGACCTGCGCGGCGCCCCCACCACGGCACTCCCCGGCGGCAGCGGCGACCTCAACCCCGTCAACGTGCTCGCCGACCGCGGCGCCTGGCACGCCTACGCCCTGCCCGACCCCGGCGACCCCACCACCCTCGGCGGATTCACCGGGCCGCTGCACATCGCCCAGGAGTACCCGTGGTGGCTGAGCCGCACCTTCAGCCGGCTGCACCTCACCGAGCACGGACGAACCCTGGAACTCACCGCGGGCGCCCGCCCCCAACTCACCTCACTGCCCGGCGCGTTGAACCAGCGCTACGACCTGGGCAGTGGACTTCTCCTGACGTTGGAGCTGCGCTTCGCCACCGGACGCAGCGCGCTCCTGCGGGCCCGGGTGGCCAACACCGGCGCCGCGCCCCGCACCCTGGCGGCGGGCTGGACGGGCACCCTGCTGCGCCCCGCCGAAGCCCCCATGCGCCAGGCGCCCTCGCTGACGGCCACCGGCAGCGGCGTGGCCGTCACCTTCGCCAAGGTCAGGGCGAAGTGGGACTACCTCACCGACGGAACCGAGCGCTTCGAAGTCACCCACCGGCGGCCGGTGCGCACCACGCTCGACGGCGACTCCTACCGCACGGACCTCGCCGCCCCCTTCACGCTGCGGCCCGGCGGCGCGTACGCGCTGGACTGGACCGAGTCCTACACCTTCACCGCGGCCGAGCGCCGCCGCGAGGCGCCCGCGATCCGTGCGGCCCTGGCCCGACCGGAGCAGGCTGCCGCCGAGGGGCGGGCGCGCTGGCGCGGCTACGTCGCCGGGGTGACGAGCGGGGTCCCCGCCCCGTACCGCCGCACCGCCGTCAAGGCCCTGCAGACCCTGGTGACCAACTGGCGCTCCCCGGCGGGGCGTCTGGCGCACGACGGCATCACCCCGTCCCTCTCCTACAAGTGGTTCGCCGGCGGACTGTGGGCCTGGGACACCTGGAAACAGGCGGTCGGCACCGCCCGCTTCGACCCCCGCCTGGCGGCCGACCAGATCCGCGCGCTCTTCGACCACCAGATACGCCCCGGCTCCGCGGCCCGCCCGCAGGACGCCGGGATGCTCCCGGACGCCGTCTTCTACAACGACCCCGCGCGCGGCGGCGGCAACTGGAACGAGCGCAACTCCAAGCCCCCGCTGGCCGCTTGGGCGGTGTGGGAGGTCTACCGGCGCGGCCACGACACGGCGTTCCTGCGCGAGATGTACCCCCGGCTCGCCGCGTACCAGGCGTGGTGGTACCGCAACCGGGACCACGACCGCAACGGCCTGGCCGAGTACGGCGCCACCCTCGATACGGCCAACGCCACCCAGGAGGACATCCGGCAGGCCGCGGCCTGGGAGAGCGGCATGGACAACGCGCCGCGCTTCGACGCGGCCCTGGGCGCCGGGACCGTCGTCAACCACGACGCCTCGGGGCGGCCGCTCGGCCACTCCCTCACCCAGGAGTCGGTCGACCTCAACGCCTACCTGGCGGCGGATCAGCGCTATCTGTCGCTCATCGCGCGGGAGTTGGGACACGGCAGGCAGTCCGCGCGCTGGTCGGCGCGGTCCGCGGCCACGGACCGGGCCGTACGGGAGCGGATGTACGACCCGGCCACCGGCTGGTTCTACGACACCGCGCTCGGCAGCGGTACGCGGCTGACCGCGCGCGGCCGGGGCATCGAGGGCGCGATCCCGCTGTGGTCCGGCACGGCCTCGCCCGCGCAGGCCGCCGCGGTACGGGACCGGCTCACCGACCCGGCGGAGTTCGCGACCGCCGTGCCCTTCCCGACGGTCTCCGCCAGCTCACCGTACTTCGCACCGCGCACATACTGGCGCGGTCCGGTCTGGCTGGACCAGGCCCACTTCGCCCAGGCCGGACTGCGCCGCTACGGGTACGCCGCCGATGCCCGCGCCCTGACGCGCCAACTCCTCCTGCACGCAAAGGGCCTGACGAGTGCTCAACCCATCATGGAGAACTACGACCCGCTCACCGGGGACCCGCTGAACGCGACGAACTTCAGCTGGTCCGCGGCGCTGCTACTGCCGATGCTGGCGGGGCAGGGGCAGGGGCAGAGGGAGGGAGTGGGGGCTGACTGATCGGTGGTGGCCGGTGTGTCGTGGGGCGGGGGCGGATGGCCCGCGTCGGCCGTTGCGTTACGGGTGTGGGGTCTGGCTGGTCCGTGACGCACGGTGAGTCGTAGGAGTCGGGCTCGCGTCCCCGGGAGACGGTCCTGCTCCCGGGGGCCGGGCCCGATTCCGAGGGGCTTCCCTCGTCGGGGCTGCCTTCGTCGGGCGGAGCCTCACTGCTCGCGCAGTGCGCGCTGCAGTGCCGCGATGATTCGCGCGGTGTCGGCTTCCCCGGTGCGCCAGTTGCTGAAGGCGGCCCTGAGGGCCGGGACCCCGGCGTACACCGTCGGCGTGAGGAACGCTTCCTCGCGCAGGTCCTCGGTGAGGGCGGTGAGGCGCTCGGCGGTCGGGTCGTGGGCCAGCGTGAAGCAGACGACGTTGAGGCGGACGGGGGCCAGGAGCCGCAGGCCCGCGAGGCCCTCGACGGCGTCCCCGAGGGCCCGAGCGCAGGACACACCGCGCTCGACGATCTCCCGGTAGCCCTCCCTGCCGTACGCGCGCAGGGTGAACCAGGACGCCAGCGCGCGCAGGCGGTGGGAGTTCTCCGGGGTGAGATGGACCAGGTCGGGGGAGTCGCCCAGCGGCCCGAGGTAGGCCGCCGCGTTCTGGAACACCCGGGCCTGCAGGTCGCGGCGGCGGGTGAACTGCACCGCGCTGTCGTACGGCACGTTCAGCCACTTGTGCAGGTCCACACAGACCGAGTCGGCCAGGTCCAGGCCCGCGACGAGGTGCGCGTGCTCGGGGGACAGGGCGGCGAAGGCGCCGAAGGCGGCGTCCACGTGCAGCCAGAAGCCGTACCGCTCGCGCAGTTCGGCGACGGCCCGCAGATCGTCGAAGTCGACCGTGTTGACCGTGCCCGCATTGGCCACGACGACGCAGGGGCCGTTCGCCTCGCGCAGCGCGCCCTCCAGCGCCACCGGGTCGACGGCCTCCCTGTCCGGGAGCGTCGCCACCTTCACCAGCGCCTTCCGCCCCAGGCCCAGCATCGACAGACCCTTGGGAACGCTGGAGTGCGCACTGCCCGACAGCACCCGCACCCGGCCCAGCGCGCCCGCCCCGTCCTCGGCGGGCGAGACGCCGAGCTGCTCACCCAGCCACTCGCGGGCGATGGCGAGGCCGACGGTGTTGGACAGGGTGGCGCCGCTGACGAAGGTCCCCTGGTGCGCGTTTGACAGGCCGAACAGCTCGCGCAGCCAGCCGACCGTCTCGTACTCCAGGTGCTGGCCGGCGGGGTCGAGCGAGGACATGGAGTTCTGGTCCACGGTCGCGGTCAGCCAGTCCCCGGCGAGTGCCGCGGGCGTCACCCCACCGGTGACGAACCCGAGGTAACGCGGCCCCGCGCTCCCCGACAGCCCCGGCTCCCAGCGCGCCGCGAACTCCTCCCGGGCGGCCCGCAGCCCGGCCCCGTCCAGGGGCAGCGGCGCCGCGGCGGGCGGCTGCCAGCGGGGGAGCACCGGGCGCTGGTCCAGGCTGTCGAGGAAGGTGGTGGCGTGCTGGCGGGTTTCTTTGAGCAGGCGGGACAACTGCTGGAGGTCGGTGGCTAGTTGGGGGTGCATGGCGGGCTCCGTTCCTTGGGTTCGCGCGGCGGGCGTGTGTGCGGTGCGGGGGCGCGCCCCGGGCGCGTCGCCGCCGTCCGCGGTGGGCGTGCCGGGAGTGCGCTGTCCGTACGCGGGGTGCCCACCGGGTACGCCTCGGGCCCCTACGTCCGTACACCCCGGACTCCTGCGCACGTACACCTCGGCCGTACGCGGGAGGCGCCCGGGAGCACACGATCACGCTAGGCCGGGCGGGGCCGGGTGGCCTGGTCCAATCATGGGAAACTGGACCAGTGCGGATCGGAGACGAACAGCTGGTCAGAGCGCTGGGCCCCTGGCGCAGGCCCGGCGTCCCGCTGATCAGGGCGCTGGCCGACGCCGTACGGGAAGCCGTGCTCGACGGGCGGCTGCGGACCGGCAGCGCCCTGCCCGCCGAACGCCGCCTCGCCGCGGCCCTCGGTGTCAGCCGCGGCACGCTCGCCGCCGCACTGGCCGCGCTGCGCGACGACGGATGGGTGAGCACCCGGCACGGCAGCGCGAGCACGGTACGGCTGCCGGCCGGGGCCGCCGGGCCCGGCGAGGCCATCGCCCCGCTCGCCGCGCGCGGCACGGCAGGCTCCATCGACCTGCGCAGAGCCGTGCCCGCCGCCCCGCGGGCGGCCTATCTCGCCGCGACCGTACGGGCCGTGGAGCGGGCCGGGCCACTGCTGACCGAGGACGGCGAGCCAGATCCCGGTCTGCCCGAACTGCGTTCCCTGGTCGCCGAACGCTACTCGCGCGAGGGCCTGCCCACCCGCCCGGAACAGATCCTGGTCACCTCAGGGGCGCGCGCTGCGCTCGCCCTGCTCTGCGCCCACCTGCGTCCGCGCGCCGCGGCCGTCGAGATCCCCACGTACTTCGACGCGCTGAACGCGCTGCGCGCGGCCGGCGCGCGCCTGATCGGCTGCCGGGTCACCACCGAAGGCTGGGACCCGGACCAACTGGGCGCCGCCTTCGCGGCAGCACACGACGGACTGGCCTACCTGGTCCCCGACTTCCAGAACCCCACCGGCGCCCTGATGCCCGCCGCCACCCGCCGCGCCGTATCCGACCTGGCCACCCGGCACCGGGTCACCGTCATCGTGGACGAGACCATGCGCGACCTGGACCTGCGCGAGCCCGATCCGCATACGCGAACGTCCCCCTCCCTCCGCATCCGGCGCTCCGTACTGATCGCCTCCCCCAGCAAGGCCATCTGGGGCGGCCTGCGCGTCGGCTGGATCCGCGCCCCCGCCGCCCTCATCGCCGAACTCCAGCGCAACCCCCTCTCCGCCCCCCTGTCCGCCGCCCCGATGCAACAGCTGATCGCCGCCGAACTCCTCGCCGACACCGAGCCCGTCCTCCACCGCCGCCGAGCCGAACTCCGCCTACAGCGCGACCACTTGGCCTCGCTCCTCACAGGTGACGACCGCTGGACCTTCACCACCCCACCCGGCGGCCTCGCCCTCTGGCTGAAGCTCACCACCGCCCGCGCCGACACCATCGCCACCCGCCTCACCCGCGAGGGCCTCACCCTCACCCCCGGCCCCGCCTTCTCCGCCGACGCCACCCACCCCCATCACCTCCGCGTCCCCTTCACCCCGCCACCCCCTGTCCTCACCCGCATCGCCACCCTCCTCTCCCAAACCTGCCCCCCACCCCCCTGACCTTGGCTTTCTCCCCTCCCGGCCGTGTATCATCAACCGAGCAACGGGACGTGGCGCAGCTTGGTAGCGCACTTGACTGGGGGTCAAGGGGTCGCAGGTTCAAATCCTGTCGTCCCGACGGTGCAGTGCAGGTGGGGCCCATCTCCGGATGGGCCCCACTCATTTCCGGGAGCCCTTCGGGAGTGCTCTGGGTACTCCGGGCACTCTCTGGCGCCGGCATGCGGCCGGCGCAATGGCATCTGGAGCGCCGCGGGTGGCGGGTGGCGGGGACACCGGCGGGGCGAGCCGCGGGAGCTCACGCGGACACGGCTCCGGGCTGTTGAGAACAGACTCCCGCGTCCTGACTCGTCACAACCCGCCGCTCTTCCCTATGGCCTACGAGCGCATCTACCGGAATGCCCGCCGGAAGGCCTTGCGCCCTACGGCTACCGGCTCGTAGATGCCGGCCCCACTGATCGGTTGGTGTCGGGCGGGACGGCGTCGAGGCTGTACTTGGACGGTGCCGTTGGGTACCGCGTACCGATCGCCACGGGCTGCCTGTGATGTACGCGGGCCGTATCGGTCTCTTGGCCGTGCCGTGGTCCGCTTCAATGGGAATATGACAGTGCTGGGCTTCGGCGAGAACGATTTGCGGTCTCTGGCCGGTCCCCGTTCCTTCGAGCGGGGGCTGGGGTATCGGGACGCGGTGCGCGAACTGTGCTTCGACGGGGACACGGTCACGGCGGCCGTGTACGGCACCGGCGAGTACGAAGTGACGCTGACCCTCGGTGCTCCGGGTCCGCGAGGCGGCCTGGACGGAGTGTGCGACTGTCCGTACGGCCAGGACGGCCACTTCTGCAAACACTGCGTGGCGGTGGGCCTGACCGTGCTGGCCCAGGCGGAACGGGTCCCCGAGCAGCGGGCCGCGGGCAAGGCCCGTGCCCGGCGGCTGGAGGACTGGCTGGACTCCCTCTCCCGCTCCGACCTTCTCGCCCTGGTCCGTGAACAGCTCGCCGCCGACCGGGAGCTGCGCCGCCGCCTGGAACTGCGCGCCGCCACGGCACAGGCCGACGTGACCGCCGTAGGCGACCGGATCACCGACCTTCTCGACCCCCGCCCCTTCTCCCGCTACGGCTGCGTCGAGTACGAGGACGCCGGCGCCTACGCCCAGCAGGCCGCCGAGGCGGTCACCGCCCTCGACGCACTCACCGACGCCGGACAGGCGGCCGCCGCGGTCGAGTTGGCGCGCGAGGCGATCCGGCAGCTCGGGCAGGTGTACGGCGAGGTGGACGATTCCGACGGCGCGCTCGGCACCGTCGCGGACGGCCTGGCCGAAGCCCATCTGCGCGCCTGCCGTTGCGCACCGGGCGACCCCGAGAGCACCGCCCAGTGGCTGGTGACCCACCTCCTGTACAGCGACCACGACGTGCCGGAGATCGACCTGCTGGACTACCGGGATGTCCTCGGGGAAGCGGGCCTGGCCCGGGTGCGGCAGCTCGCCGAGCAGGCGTGGCGCCGCAAGCCCTCCGGCTGGGCCGAGACGTACCTGATGGAATCCCTGGTCCGGGCCGAGGGCGACCTGGACGCCCTCATCGCCCTGTACGCCGCGGACCTCGCGCCCACCGGTGCCACCCACCTGGCCATCGCCCGCGAGCTGGATGCCGCCGACCGCCCCGCCGAGGCCCTCCAATGGGCCGAGCGCGGCCTGGCCGAAACCCCCGGCCCCGCCACCACCGACTCCGACCTTGTGGACTACCTCACCGGCCGCTACGAACGCTCCGGCCGCCTCCCCGAGGCCGTCGCCCTGCGCCGCGACCGCTTCCACGCCCTGCGCACCCTCGACGCCTACCGGCAACTGCGCACCATCGCCCGGACCGCGACATGCTGGCCGAGCGAACGCGCTGACGCGCTCGCCCTCCTGCGCACCGACGCCCGCGAGCGGCCAACGGGCCGGTACGGCGGCTCGGTCCTCATCGACGTCCTGCTCGACGACGGCGACCCGGACGCGGCATGGACCGCGGCCGAAAAGTACGGCGCGACCCCGCACCAGTGGCTCACCCTGGCCGACCACATCCGCGACACCCGCCCCGCCGACGCCCTGCCGGTCTACCTGCGCGCCGTCGAGCCCCGCACCAAAATCACCGGCAACGCCAATTACCAGGAAATCGCCCGCCTCCTCCTACGGGCCCGCGCCTGCCACCAACGCCTGGGCACGGAAGGACAGTTCGCCACCTGCATCACCGAGCTGCGCACTGCTCAAAAGCGCAAGCGCAACCTGCTGCGCATCCTCGACGAGCACGGCCTGTGACGCTGCCGCGATCCGCGGCGGCGTTCGTACGCCAGAACAACCACACAGCGGACACGCATGAGGAGCGGCTACACCTCGCGTACAGGGCACACCGGTTCGCACAGGTCCGGCGCGAGCAGGGCGACCGCCGTCGGCTTCGCGCGGCCGGACCGGTGCGGGCCCATCCGGCGTTCGGCTTCGCCGGGCCCGTGTCATTGGCTCTGCTGCCGGAACCATTCCAGCGTCTCGGCGAACTGCGCACACCCACTGCCCCGGAGCGCATTCAGGGGAAACTCGGCCGCCGTCGGGGCAGTTCGGCATCGGTGACCGTCAGGCTCGCACCGGGTCTTGCGCACAGTCGGTCGCGTAGCTCCGTCAGCAGCGCGGGCCTACAGCGTGTGGAAGCGGTCCGCCCGCTCCTTCGGGTCAGTACGAGGCCGAGCCGATTCCGGGTCCTCTGCGCCGCGCGCCGGATCGTGCAGCCCGGCAAGGGCGGCCAGGGCCTCCAAGGACAGCCGCTGTGCCGGATCGGCCACGCCTCCCTCAAAGCGCACGCCCTCCCGTTCCAAGGCTTCCTGCTGTGAATCCGTACGGCCGTCGAGCCAGGCGAAATCCGGCGAGGGCGTGCCGTTGGCCCGCAGAACCCGGTGGGCATTCGGCAGATCCACGCGTGAGGCCAGGTAGCTGCCGACCGTCTGCGCGGAGCCCGCGCCGGTGACTTGGGCGAGATCCTTGTACGTAGTCCAACTGCCCGCAGGCAGCGAGGCCAGCACCTTGCGCAGACGCTTCCATTCCGAACGCTCGTCGGTCTGCGTGACGTCACCCGCCAGCGGAGCCGGCCAGATGCGAACGGCGCGGTCGGCAAGTCGGTCGGCCCGCTCCAGGATTTCCTTCTTCCCCCAGCGCCCAGCGGCGGCGATCTCCCTGTTCATGCGCAAGGCGCACTGATCGAGGGACTACGCGCTGCGGGCCCTGGGAGACGTGAGACGTCCACGTCTTCCATGCGGAAACAGCCGTCGGCCCTGATTCATGGCCGTATTCCTGCGTGGTGGGTGTGCTGTGCTCCAGGATGGGCAGATCGGTGGCGCTCGGGCACCGTGGGTCAGGGGGAGGGCGTTGTGGGGCAGCGGTTCACGATGGCTGTGGGGGACGGCAGTGACGAGTCGGTCGTGTTCGAGGTCGACGGTGATCTGATGGACGGGGAACTGGAGTTGGCGGCGGGGGGTGGGGTGGTTTCGCGGGGCAAGGTGTCGGTGCAGGAAGCGCTGGATCAGGTGAAACCGACGTTGGTCAGGGTTGCCGAGAGCGTCCGGGAACTCGGGCCGGATGAAGCGGAGATCGAGTTCGGGCTGAAGATGGGCGGTGAGACGGGGGTGATCATCGCCAAGGGGACGGCGGAGGTGAACTTCGCTGTCCGGCTGGTCTGGAACCGCCCCTGACCTGTATGGGGATGCATCGCGAGGGGTTCATCGTCAAGGTGCAGCTCGGCGCGTCCGAAGCCCCGGTCGGCGTGGGGTTCGTGGTGGGTGGCAACCGGATCGTGACCTGTGCCCATGTCGTCAACGCGGCGCTGGGACGCCGCAAGGACGAGCCCGCGCGTCCGCCCGAGGACGCGCGGGTCGTGGTGGAGTTCGTACTGCTGGGCGATGCCGATGGCGGGCCGGTCCGCACGTGCCGGATCGGCGCCTGGGACCCGCCGGCTTCGGGCGGCGCCAGAGGGCGCGATGTGGCGGGACTGGTGGTCGTCGGCGGGGAAGGCGTGCCGACCGGGGCCGGTGCGGCGCGGCTGCTGGACGCGCGCAGCGGTCTGGGCGGCGAGGTCCAGGCCTCGCTGTTCGGGTATCCGGGCCATCCCCCGCGCGAGGTGAACGGGGCATGGAGTTCGTGCGTGCTGCGCGGGGCGGTCGGCGGGGGTCTGATCCAGCTGGATGCGGACGGCGAGTCGGCGCTGCGCGCACAGCCGGGATACAGCGGAGCGCCCGTTGTCGTCTGCGACCAGTGGGGCGATGCCGTGGTCGGGATGCTCGTCGTGGCGAGCAGGGGCGGGGCCGCGGGGGATGCCTATGCCGTCCCGCTGCCGGACATCGCGGCGGCCTGGCCCGAGGCGCTGGACCGCAGCGTGCTGCCGCCGTGCCCGTACCGGGGACTGCGGGCCTTCACCGCCGCCGATGCGCAGGCCGGTGTCTTCGTCGGCCGTGAGCGGGAGGTGAAACGGCTGCGCGACATGGTCAAGGCACAGCCGTTCGTCGTGGTGACGGGACCGTCGGGGGTGGGCAAGTCCTCGCTGGTCGCGGCGGGTTTGCAGCCCGCCCTGGCGGAGGACGGGTGGTCGGTGGTGTCCTTTCGCCCCGGAGCTTCTCCGTACGAGGCCGTGGCGCGCGCTCTGCTGGACGTGGAGCGGCCCGGGGGCGGGCATTCGCTGGAACAGCTGGAGAAGCGGGTCCGTTCGCTGCGGAAGGAGGGGTTCTGGTCGGTCGCGGGAAAACTGACCGTACTGACGGGGCGGCGCCTGGCGGTGGTCGGCGACCAGTTCGAGGAGGTGCTCAGCGGCGGGCCGGGCAGTGAGAAGCCGCTGGACTTTCTCCAGCAACTGCTCCCGCCTCCGGACACCTTGCAGCACTCCCATGTGCGCCTGGTGTGTACTTTGCGGGCGGACTTCCTCCCCGATCTCCTGGAAATGCCCGATATCGGTCCGCGGCTGCAGGACCGGCAGTTGAATGTCTCGCCGCTGGACGAGGCGGCCCTGACGCGTGTGATCGTCGAACCGGCCGAACTGACCGGCGTCACCTTCACCCCGGGCCTGGCGGAGGCCATCGCTGCCGAGGCCGGCCGGTCGGCGGGCAGTCTGCCGCTGCTGGAGTTCGCCCTCACGGAACTGTGGCCGATGCAGCACGAGCGGCGCATCAGTTTCGACAGCTATCACAGCCTGGCCGGGGTGTCCGGAGCACTGAACCGGCATGCGGAGAAGGCGTACCGCTTCCTGGCGCAGTCGCTGGACGAGTCGCGCATCCGGCGCGTACTGCTGGCCATGGTCAGGGCCCGGGGCGGCTCCGCCAGTGCCGTCCGTGCCACCGCTCAGCGTTCCCATCTCGGTGCCGACTGGTATATCGCGCAGCTTCTGGCGGAGCCGGAGCAGCGGCTCGTCGTCATCGGGCCCGGCGGACCCGACACCGCGGAGATCGCGCACGAGGCGCTGATCCGGGAATGGCGGCGGCTGGCGGGCTGGGTCGACGAGGACGCGGATTTCCAGCAGTGGCTCGCCGTCATGGAAGAGCGTGCCGCCGAGAGCGATCTGCTGTCCGCGACACGGGTCGCCGAGGCCCAGCGCTGGCTGGGGGAACGCAGTTCGGACATCCCCGAAGCGGTGGTGCATCTGATCGAGCACAGCAGTTCCGTGCTGCTTGAGCAGCAGCGGACCCAGCGCATGCTCAGCGAGTCCCAGGAGCTGACCGAGCAGCTGCGGCGGCGGTCGGCCGACCTCGAGGCGCGGAACCGGATGATCGAGCTGCGGAACACCGAGATTGAGGAAGCCCAGCACGCTCTTGAGGAGCACGCCGAGCGGCTGGCGATCGCGATGGAGTACAAGTCGAGATTCGTCGCGACCATGTCGACGGAACTGCGCACCCCGCTCAACTCGCTGCTCATTCTTGCCAAGTTGCTCGCCGACAACGCCGAGGGGAACCTCTCCCCGACACAGGTGGAGTTCGCCGAGACGATCTTCGGGGCGGGCGCGGATCTGCTCCAGCTGATCAACGACGTACTCGATCAGTCCAAGATCGAGGCGGGCAAGATGGACGTCTGCCCGGCGGATATCGCCATCGTCCAGCTCGTGGACTACCTAGAGGCGACCTTCAGGCCGCTGATGGCGGAGAAGGGCCTGAGGTTCTCCGTACGGGTCTCCTCTGAGCTGAGCGCCACGCTCCACACCGACGAGCAGCGGCTCCTGCAGGTGCTGCGCAATCTGCTGTCCAACGCGGTGAAGTTCACCGACTCCGGCTCGGTGGAACTGGTCATCGCGGCGGCGACCGCCGACCTCCCGGACGCTGTCCGCGAGCAGCTGCTGGAGCGTGGCGTGCTGCGCGCCCCCGCGGACGAGGTGATCGCCTTTTCGGTGGCCGACAGCGGCGTCGGTATCGCCGCCGACAAGATGGAGGTCATCTTCGAGGCGTTCAAACAGGCGGACGGCACCACGAGCCGTAAGTACGGCGGTACCGGTCTCGGGCTGACGATCAGCCGGGAGGTCGCGCGACTGCTCGGCGGTGAGATCCATGTGGTCAGCGAGCCGGGCCGCGGCTCCACCTTCACGTTCTATCTGCCGCTCCGGTCGCCGCAGCCGTCCGTTCATGACGACCACGGGCCCGCTCCCGCAGCGCAGCGCAGAGGCCGGCCCGCCGCCCCGTCGCAGAAGGCGCAATCAACGGTGCAAGGCCCGGCGGCGGCAACCGAATTCGCCGGGGAGAAGGTGCTGATCGTCGACGACGACATCCGCAACGTCTTCGCCGTCGTCAGCGTCCTGGAGCAGCACGGCCTGTCGATGCTGTACGCGGAGGACGGCCGCGAAGGCATCGAAGTGCTGCGGCAGCACGAGGACGTGGTGCTCGTGCTGATGGACATCATGATGCCGGAGATGGACGGGTACGCGACCACGGCCGCCATCCGCCGCATGCCGCGGCTCGCCGGGCTGCCGGTCATCGCCCTGTCGGCGAAGGCGATGAAGGGCGACCGCGAGCGAGCCGTCGAGGCAGGCGCTTCGGACTACGTGACCAAGCCCGTGGACTCGGACCAGCTGCTCTCGGTGGTGCGGCGGTGGATCTACCAGCAGTGAGCGGCGGGAGCGGGCGTGTGCGGTGTGCCCCGGGCCTGGTCCGCCCCTCCTACGCGGCGGGGTGATGGCGAGAGCCGGCGGCCGTCGTGGACCGGTCGCCGTCCGGGGCGGCGGGCGGTGACGGGTCCGGGGGAGCGGGCAGGGTAGGGGAGTTGGGCGGCGCTGCCAGCTCGGGTGGGGAAAGGGCGGGTATCCGCCCCGGCGCGGGGGGTGAGGTGATGCTGTGGCAGCGCCGCCGCGCGTAGTACAGGTCGGGGTGCCTGGCGTAGATCAGTGCCAGGTCGCGGCGGATGGCGGCCGCTGTCAAGGCAGTGGGGCGGGCGGCCGGGTGGCGGTGCGGACGTTGTGGGCGCGGTCCGCCGCGCCGGTGTCGGCCGCCCGGGGGCGTGCCCCCCGCCTCGCGCCGTTGCGCGACGGTCAGTATGAGCTCCTCGTAGCGACCCAGCGCCAGCACCATGCCGAGCATGAGCGCAGGGGTGAGCACGGCTAGCCACGCCATGATCCAGCCCTTCGTGGGAACCAGTCCCTGTGCGGGTCACCGCGTGTCGGCAGGTCAAACCGACTCTTTGCGGTGCGATTCGCCGGGTGGGGCCGGACCGGCCGTGCGGCGTACCGCAGGAGGGGGCGCGCTGCCGTTCACGGCGTCGCGGCCGAGGTCGTACCAGCCGGTCCCGTACGGCAGTTGACGGGGGGCGGCGACCGGCCGGCCGTCGTAGTCGCCCTGCTCGATGTGATGCAGCAGTACGCCCTCACGCAGCGCCCACGGGCAGATGGTGACCGACGCGATGCCCATCAGCTTCATCGCCTGATGCGCGACGACGGCCGCGGCCGGGGCCTGGCGGCTGCGGGCGGCGGAGATGCCCGGCAGTTCGGCGCGCTGGGCGGCGGTCAGTCCCGTCAGCTGTCCGATGGCCCGCTTGAGGTCGGGACGCGCCAGTGTGCGTACGGCGAAGGGGCCATGGCGCGCGGGCGGGGCGCCGCACAGCCGGGCCAGCTGCTGGAACATCCGCGAGGTGGCGACCGCGGTGCGCGGCTCCTCCCAGCGCACCCGCGTCGCGGAGTCCTTGAGCGTGGTACGGACGTGCCGGCGCAGGTCGCGTACCGCGGTGGGCGCGGGGCGGCCCCGGCCCGGCAGGAACTCCCGGGTCAGCCGCCCGGCGCCCAGGGGAAGGGAGTGGGCCATGTCGGGGCGGGCCCCGCGCCCGAAGGCCACCTCCAGGGAGCCGCCGCCGATGTCCAGCAGCGTCATGGGGCCGGCCTGGGAGCCGACCCACCGGCGTGCCGCCAGGAAGGTCAGCTCGGCCTCCAGCTCGCCGGGCGGTACGGCGAGCTGGAGGCCGGTCTCGCGTTCGACGGCACCCAGGACCTCGGGCCGGTTGGGGGCGTCGCGGACCACCGCGGTGGCGTACGCGAACAGCCGCTCGCACTCCCACCGGCGCGCGGCCTCGCGGGCCTCGCCGACCGCCTCGGCCAGCCGCCGCACGGCGGGAGTGCCGATCCGGCCCTCGGCGTCGACGTGCTCGGCGAGCCGGAGTCTGGCCTTGACGGTGTGGGCCGGTAAGGGCACACCGCCGACCACATCGCTGATCAGCAGGTGTACGGAGTTCGATCCGGTGTCCAGGACGCCCCAGCGCATGCGGTCACGGGTACCCCTCCTGAGGTGACGAAGCCTCGGCCCGGGGGCGCCGCCGTGGTCAGTGCGACGCGCGAGCGGCCGTCGTCCGGACCTCGTGGGCGACGGTGGACCAGAGGGCCGCCGGGAGGTCGTGGCCCACGCCGGGCAGGACCACCAGGCGCGCGCCGGGGACGGTGCGGGCGGTGTCGCGGCCGGCCCTGACCCGCAGGATGGGGTCGCATTCGCCGTGCAGGACCAGTGTCGGGCGGCGCAGCTCGCGCAGTTTCGGGCCGTGCCACTGGGCGCCGATCTGCCGGCTCTGCGCCTTCTGGTCGCGCGGCCCGGTGTCCGCCTCGGCCTCGACCCACGCCCGCGCGGCGGCCTCGTCGAAGGGGTAGCCGGGCGAGGCCACGCCCCGCCAGACGGCGAGCGCCGCCTCGATGTCGCCCTCCCGCCCTTCGGGGAAGCGCGTGCGGGCCAGTTTCGACAGCAGGCCGAAGCGCAGGTAGCGCAGCACGCTCAGCCCCGCGGCGTCGCTCGGCACGGCCGCGGAGGAGGTGACGCTGAGCACCCGGTCGGGGTGGCGCAGCCCGATGCGCTGGGCGATCGCTCCGCCCAGGGAGTGCCCGAAGATGTGCGCCCGCTCCCAGCCGAGTTCGTCCATGACGGCGATCGCGTCGTCGGTCATGTCCTCGGAGGTGTAGGCCTCCCCGCGCTTGCCGAACAGGGCCTTGAAGGGATTGCCGGTTTGGGTCTGCGGCATCCGCGTGGACTCTCCCGCGTCGCGCTGGTCGTAGCGGGCCACGGCGAACCCGGCGTCGGCGAAGGCCTCGATCAGCCCGGTCGGCCACCACTGGCGGGAGGTGGCAAGTCCCATGATCAGAAGGAGGGGTTGGGGCGGTGACTGGTCTGCGGGGGGTGAGGTGTCGAAGCGGTCGTACGCGAGGGAGACGGCGCCGTTGTGGGCGTACCGGGTCGGGGTCCAGGTGCCAGGGCGGTCGGTGCGGGTGTCCGTGTCTCGTGCGGACATATCGGTCCCCTTCGTCTTACTGCGATCGGTGTTCGCAGTTCCTGTCTCCTAAGATACTGCATACGGCGTTCGCAGAAAGGGAGGGTCCGTTGCCCCAGGCATCCGGGCACAGCATCTGGCTACGGCCCCAGCGCGGAGGGCGCGGCCCCGCGCCCGAGTACACCCGCGACAGCATTGCCGCCGCGGGGGTCGCGCTGGCCGACGCGGACGGGCTCCCGGCCGTCACGATGCGGGCCGTGGCGCTCGCCCTGGGCACCGGGCCCGCCTCCCTGTACCGGTACGTGGCCACCCGGGACGAGATCCTGGAGCTGATGGTCGACGCGGTGAACGGGGAGTGCGACCGCTCGCGGGCCGGTACGGGAGTGTGGATGACGGACCTGCTCGAACTGGCCCGCCAGAACAGGGACATCTATCTGCGCCACCCCTGGCTGCTCGACCTCTCGGGCCTGCAGGACGCCATCGGGCCGAACGCCGTCGACTACCTGGAGTGCGCCCTGGCCGCCCTCGCCGGCCTCGATGTCCCCGCGCGCACCAAGCTCGAGGCGATCGCCGTGTGCGGGAGCGTCGTCGCCGCGCTCGCCAGAGCGGAGATCGCCCAGCGCCGCGCCGGGCGCAGCCTGCCGCAGTGGCAGGAGGCGCAGGCGGCCTATCTCGCGCACGTCGTGGCGGCGGGGGAGCACCCCCAACTCGCCGCCGCGCTCGCCACGCAGGAGGGGGGCGGCGCTCCCCGGGAGAGCCCCGGTCCGCTCTTCGACCGGGTGATCGCCCGCGTACTGACGGGACTTCTCCAGCCCGAGGGCGCAGCGGATACGGAAGGCGCGGCGCACGCTCCTTAGGGATGCGGTCGGGCTGATGTGATCGGGTGGATGCGGTCGGCCGGAAGTGGAGTGTCAGTGGCCGGTGTCATGCTGGGAGAGCTGAACGGGAAGGGCTGAAAGCGCTGGACGGCTCCGACGCGTGAAGGCGCCTGAGGGTGCGGTCGCGGACAGCGGTCGCGGACGGACGGGGGAAGCTCATGCTGACGACCAACTACGCACCAGGAGCGCCGAATTGGGGCGAGTCGCTGACACCCGACATCGCGGCGTGATGCCGCGACGTGACGAACTGTGCTGCCCAGAGCGCCAGTACACCCCTGACCCTTGTTGACACTGGGGCCTGACAAGGGAGACTGGCGGTTGCAGCCACCATGTGCAGGGCGGGGGCACCATGGCCGATGGTGTGGAGCACGAGTCGCGGCTCCGGTTTGCCGTGCTGGGGCCGGTCCGGGTGTGGCGCGGGACGAAGAGACTGGAGGCGGGATCTCCGCAGCAGCGTGCGCTGCTGGCCGCGCTGCTGCTCAGGGGCGGCCGTACGGCGACGGCGGGCGAGCTGGTGGACGCGCTGTGGGGGGACGAGCCGCCGCACGCCGCCCTCGCGGCGCTGCGCACCTACGCCTCGCGGCTGCGCAAGGCCCTGGGCCCGGACGCGGAGACCCTGGCCAGCGAGTCCGGCGGATATGCGATCCGCCCCAAGGGCGAGGGCACCCTCGACCTCGACGCGGCCCGCGCGCAGCGGTACGCCGACGAGGCGGAGCGGGCCCGGCTCGCCGGGGACCGCGCCCGGGCCCGCGAACTGCTGGACGCGGCCCTGCGCCAGTGGGACGGCGAGCCGCTGGCCGGGCTGCCGGGCCCGTACTGCGACACCCAGCGCACCCGCCTGAGCGAGTGGCGCCTCACCCTCCTGGAGAGCCGTCTGGCGCTTGACCTGGAGGTGGGCCATCACGCGGAGGCGGTCTCGGAACTGACCGCGCTGACCGCCGCCCACCCGCTGCGCGAGCGCCTGCGCGAACTGCTGATGCTGGCCCTGTACCGCAGTGGACGGCAGGCCGAGGCGCTGGCCGTGTACGCCGACACCCGGCGGCTGCTCGCCGACGAACTGGGCGTGGACCCCTGCGCGTCGCTGGCCGAACTGCACCAGCGCATCCTGCGCGCGGACGCCGACCTGGACACCCCGGCGGCCGCCCTCGACGAAGGCGCGGGCGAGCCCGCCGACATCCGGCCCCGCCAACTCCCCGCCACCGTCCCGGACTTCACCGGGCGCACCGCCGTCGTCGGCGAACTCGGCCGCCGGCTCGCCTCCACAGAAGGCAGCGTGATGGCGGTCTCCGCCGTCGCCGGCATCGGCGGCGTGGGCAAGACCACCCTCGCCGTGCACGTCGCCCACGCCGCCTGCGACCACTTCCCCGACGGCCAGCTCTACGTCGACCTCCAGGGCGCCGGCCCCTCCCCGGTCGAACCCGAAGCGGTCCTCGGCGCATTCCTGCGCGCCCTGGGCACCCCCGACGCGGCCATCCCCGGCGGAGTGGCCGAGCGCTCCGCCCTGTACCGCTCCACCCTCGCGGGCCGGCGCATCCTGGCCCTGCTCGACAACGCCCGCGACGCCGCCCAGATCCGCCCCCTGCTCCCCGGCACCGAAGGCTGCGCCGCGCTGATCACCAGCCGTGCCCGCATGGTCGACCTGGCCGGCGCCCATCTCGTCGACCTCGACGTCATGTGCCCCGAGGAGGCCCTGGCCCTCTTCACCCGCATCGTCGGCCAGGAGCGGGTGGACGCCGAACGCGCCGCCGCCATGGACGTGGTGGCCGCCTGCGGCTTCCTGCCCCTCGCGATCCGTATCGCCGCCTCCCGGCTCGCCGCCCGCCGCACCTGGACCGTCGCCACCCTCGCCGACAACCTCGCCGACGAACGCCGCCGCCTGGACGAACTGCGCGCCGGAGACCTGACGGTCAAGGCCAGCTTCGAGCTGGGCTACCGCCAGCTGGAAGGTCAACAGGCCCGCGCCTTCCGCCTGTTGGGGCTGGCCGACGGCCCCGACATCTCCCTCCCGGCCGCCGCCGCCCTGCTCGGCATGGACGGCGAGGCGGCCGACGAGACCGAGGATCTGCTGGAAGCCCTGGTGGACACCTCGCTCCTGCAGTCCTCCGTGCCGGGCCGCTACCACTTCCACGACCTCGTGCGCCTCTACGCCCGCTGCTGTGCCGAACGCTACGAACAGCCCGCGGAGCGGGAGGCGGCCCGCTCCCGCCTGCTGGACTTCTATCTGGCCACCGCCGCCCAGGTGTACGCGATCATGCGTCCCGGCGACCCGCTGAGCGCCCACCTCGACCCCCCGCACCACCCCGGCCTGGCCTTCGAGAGCCACGAGGCCGCGCTGGACTGGCTGTTCACCGAGGCCAGATGCCTGCTGGCCTGCGCCCGCGCCGCGGGCCGCGGCCCCACGCTGGGCCGCGCGGCCGGACTGCTGATGACCGCCAAGGACCTGGCCGAATCGGGCGCGGACGCCCGCCAGTACGAGCAGGTCACCACCGATCTGCTCACCGCCGCCCGAGCGGCGGGCGACGCCCGCACCGAGGGCAGGCTGCGGGTCAACATCGCCCATGTCCACCTCCTGGCCTGCCGGTTCGACAAGGCCGAGCGGGATGTGGAGGCCGCCATGGCCATCCGGCTGCGCTGCCGGGACCCGATGCTGAGCGCCCACGCCCTCAACGAGAGCGGCATGATCGCCAGCGGGCGGCGGCAGTACGCCGACGCGGAGGCCTATCTGGTACGGGCCCTGGAGGCGTTCCGCAGCTACGGCAACCGCAACGGCGAGGCCAGCGCGCTGTGCAACCTCTCCCGCGTCTGTCTGGGGGCGGGCCGCCTGGAGGAGGCCGTGGACCTGGCCGAGCGGGCCCTGGTGATCTTCCGGGACCTGGGCGGCACCCTGCGGCTGGCCAACGGCCTGTACGTCCTCGGCGTGGCCTTCATGAAAGCGGGCCGGACCGAGGACGCCCTGCGCCAGCTGAGCCAGGCCGTGGTCATCTTCCAGGACAGCCGTCAGCGCCTGTGGGCGGGGATGACCTACCGGCGGATGGCGGAGATCCACCTCGCGGCGGACCGCCCGGCGCAGGCGGCGGGCCTGGCCGAACAAGCCCTGGCCGCCCTGCGCGGCACGGGCAGCGAGCGGCGGCGGGCCCACACCCTCACCGTCCTCGGCCGCGCCCTGCGGCGCATCGGCCACGCCGACCGCGCCCGCGCCTGCTGGCAGGAGGCGCTGACCATCTATGAGCGGCTGGGCGCCCCCAGGGCCTCCCAAGTACGCCAACTGATCGCTTCGTAGCGGCGATAGGGGCAGCAGCGACAGCAGCGGCCATAGCGGCGGCAGCGGGAATAGAGGGGGCAGCGGCAGTGGTGCGGTACCGCTGTGCGTCAGCGCTTGAAGAGCTGATCGTCCTTGTCCCGGCACCAGCTGTGCGCGACGCCGGTGATGCGGGACGCCTGCTTGTTGTCGATGTCCAGGTCCCGCATGGTCTTCTTGAACTGCTCGCCGAGGGCCGCACCGCGGATCGTGCAGAGCGCGTCGCCATGGGCCACGAGCTTCTCGTCGCTGATGCGGTCGAGGTCCGGGTAGTTGTCCCGCAGGGTCTTGAGGAAGAACTTGGCCGGCACCCCCTTCAGCCCGCGCCCCCGAGGGCTGGCCGACGCGCTCACGGAAGGCGACGCGGAGGCGGTGGCGGACGGGGAGGCCGAGGCCTTGGCGCGGTTGTCGTCAACATCGCCGGACGCGTCGCACGCCGTGGTGCCCAGAGCGAGAGCCGCGAGGCAGAGGGCGAGCAGAGGAAGGCGCTTGTGCATGAATCTCCTGGTGCGTAGTGAAGCGGAGACATTCTTACCTATGGTCCGGTGTGCTCCGCGAGAGGTTTTCGCTGCACCGATGCGCCGTAGCCGTAATGGCGGTAATAGCGGCAATGGCGGAAATGGCAGTAATGGCCGCGATAGCCGTATTCGGGGATCAACCGAAAACCGGTGATCACGCACCGGGGGGATCGGGTAAGGTGGATTGCTCAGGCAGTGCACGACCTAGGAGGTGAGACCCATTAACGCCAGTTCAGGCTGGGTGCTCTCCCTTCGAGTCTGTGCGGTCCGCCCGGCGTAGGTGACCGCGGGAGCGCCCATCGGCATCCCGAAAGGCTCCCATGTCGGTTTCACCGTCTTCCGTTTCCCCGCTTTCTCAGCTTTCCCCTGCTTCTTCTGCTTCTCCTGTTTCCCCCGCGTCGCTTCTCCCCGCCGCTCTCGTCGCCCGTCTGCGGGCCGCCGGCTGTGTCTTCGCCGAGGACGAGGCGGACCTCCTGATCACCGCCGCGTCCTCCCCGGCCGAACTGGACGCCCTGGTGCAGCGCCGGGTCTGCGGCCTGCCGCTGGAACACGTCCTGGGCTGGGCCGAGTTCTGCGGCCTGCGGATATCCGTGGACCCCGGCGTCTTCGTACCCCGCCGCCGCACCGAACTCCTCGCCCGCCACGCCACCGCCCTCGCCCACCGGGCCGCCGCCCGGCGCGCACCGGACCGGCCCGTCGTCGTGGACCTGTGCTGCGGCTCGGGTGCGGTGGCCACCGCCGTGGGCGCCGCCCTGCCGCAGGCCGAACTGCACGCCGCGGACATCGACCCCGCCGCGGTGCGCTGCGCCCGCCGCAATCTCGCCTCCACCGCAGGTCACGTCCACGAGGGCGATCTGTACGCCCCGCTGCCCGCCGCCCTCCGCGGCCGTATCGACGTCCTGATCGCCAACGCCCCGTACGTCCCCACCCGGGCGATCGGCCTGTTGCCGCCCGAGGCCCGCGACCACGAACCGCATATCGCGCTGGACGGCGGCACGGACGGCCTGGACCTGCAACGCCGTGTGGTGGCCGCGGCTCTCGACTGGCTGGCGCCCGGTGGCCGCCTCCTGATCGAGACCAGCGAACGCCAGGCGCCGCGGACCCTCGACGCCTTCGCCCGCGGCGGCCTGCGCCCGCGCACGGTCACCTGCGACGAACTCGACGCCACCGTCGTCATCGGCACGGCGCCGTGAGCCGAGAGGGCCGGATGCCCCGCCGCTGAGTCCCGGCCGGTGAACCTCGCCCCCTCGTACGCCACAGCCGCTCGTCGGCGTGTGCGGGGGCAACTCCCTTGTGTGGCAGGCTGGTTACCTGCCCGCATACGCGGAGGGGGCGAGGGTGACGGACACCGCGGACGACTTCCTGACCATGGCCCGCTCGGCCGTGGACCTGCTGCGCGAACCGGCGGTCGCCGACGCCTGGGACGGGCCCAGCGCGCTGCCGCAGTTCGGCGTGGGCCCGCTCGCCGGCCACCTGATCTACCAGATCCTGGCCGTCGAGGAGGCGCTGGCCGCCCCCGTACCCCAGGAGCGGACCGTCTCCCTCCTGGAGCACTACGAGCGGGTGGAGTGGATCGGCGCCGCCCTGGAGGACGCCATCAACGTCCGCATCAGGCAGGGCGGTGAGCGGATCGCGGCCCAGGGACCGGCGGCGCTGGTGGCGCGCGCGGAGGACGCCCTGCGGGAGCTGGCGGGCACTCTGGACGCGGCGGACCGGCCGGTGCGCATCCCGCTGTGGGGCCCGTGGTCGCTGACGCTCCACGATCTGCTCATCACCCGCATGATGGAGCTGGCGGTGCACTGCGACGACCTGGCGGTCAGCGTGCGTCTGCCGGCGCCGCCGCTGCCGTCCGGCGCCGCCGGGACGGTGATCGGCCTGCTGTCCCGGCTGGCCGTACGCCGCCACGGCACCACCGCCGTCCTCCGGGCCCTCAGCCGCGCCGAACGCGCCCCGTCGTCCATCGCCGCGTTCTGACGCTGCCGCTCGCCGCGGTCCTGGCGAGCGACGCCACCTCAGGACGCCTCAGGACGCCTCAGGACGGCGAGGGTGAATATCCGGTGGCGGCCGGCCCCGGCCGTGCGGAGGATCGGAGCATGCCCCACTTCCTGGAGACCGACCGGCTGGCGCTGCGCCGGTTCACCGAGGCCGACCTCGACCATGTCGTCGGCCTCGACAGCGACCCCCAAGTCATGCGGTTCATCAACGGCGGCCGCCCGACGCCCCGCGAAGAGGTACGGGACCGGGTCCTGCCGCGGCTGATGCGCCGCTGGGCGTGCACCGGGGAGCCCGGGTTCTGGGCGGCGGAGGAGAAGACCACCCGCGCGTTCCTGGGGTGGTTCGAGTTCTGCCCGCTGGACGAGCACAGCAGCGCCGTGGTCGAACTCGGCTACCGGCTGCGCGAATCGGCCTGGGGAAACGGCTATGCGACCGAAGGCGCCCGCGCCCTGATCCGCGAGGGCTTCGCCGACCCCGGCCTGCACCGGGTGACCGCGAACACGATGGCGGTCAACCTGGGCTCGCGCCGTGTGATGGAGAAGGCGGGCCTGGCCTGCGTCCGTACCTACTTCGGCGACTGGCCGGAGGCCATCGAGGGCTCCGAGCACGGCGAGGTCGAGTACGCCCTGGACCGGGCCGGATGGGAGCGCAGGGCCGCCGCCACGTGATCGCGCCGGTGCGGGGCGCCGCACCGGCCGTCGCCGCGCCGCCGCGCCCGCACGGGACGATCGCCGCTCACCGCACCGCCTGCCGCAGGGCGTGGATACGGCGGTCCGACAGCGGGACCGCGACCTTGAGGAGGCCGGGGGCGGCCCGCTCGCCGGGGCCGGCCGTCGCGGGAACGCGCTGGGCGAGCACGCCCCGGTCGGCCAGACGCCGCCAGGTTCCCGGGGAGTTGGGGCCGGTGAGCCAGGGGAGGGAGGGGTGCCCGGACACCGACGGGATGCCGCTCGCGCGCAGGAGGCGGGCGACCAGGGGGCGGGTCATGGCGGCCCTGCGGCGCAGCAGGTGCACCGGGTCGCGCAGCGCGAGCATCCGCAGCGCCACGTACAGGGACAGCTCGGCGCACTGGAGGGCGGGGACGGCCTCCCGTATCCGCCGGGCCAGTGCCGCGGAGGCGATCGCGTACCCGGCCCGCAGCCCTGCCTGGCAGTAGCCCTTGGACAGGCTGCGGACCACCACGACGTTGCGGTGGCGCGAGGTGAGCCTGACCGAACTCTCCGAGGGTGGAAGGTAGTTGGCGTAGGTCTCGTTGACGACGACCAGGGTGTCCAGCTGCTCGGCCGCCTCCAGCGCGGCTCCCAGGGTGAGGACGGGGTGTGCCGTGCCGGTGAGGGTCGGGCGGTCGATCACCATCAACGCGGGCCGTACGCTCTGAAGTTGGTCCGGCCAGCCGCGGCAGTCGCCGTCGTCGTCGAAGACCCGCAGCGCGCTGCCCGCGCCGCGTACCCAGCCGGGCAGGCCGGGGGAGCAGTAGCGGCCGACGAGGACCGGGCCGCCGTCCGCCAGCGCGGTCAGGTCGCGCAGCAGGGAGGCGGCTCCGGCGCCGAAGGTCACCTGGCCGGGGCGGACCGGCAGGCCGAAGTGCCCGGACAGGACGGGTGCGGCCCGCACCCCGCCGAACGGGTCCTCGGCCGCGAACGAGCGGGCGGTCTCGGCCAGATGGTGCGCCCCGCGCGCCATGACCTCGCTCCACACGGTGCGCGGATCGGGCCGCAGCCAGTCGGCCTCGTCCGGAGTCCAGCGCAGGTCCAGAAGCCCGCTGGGGAGCTGGGCGTACGCCGCCCCTGGCGCGTCCGGGGACTCGGGCGGGGTGGCACGGGCCACCGCCCAGGTGTACGGGTCCTCGGCGGAGGGGTGACAGGTGTCCGCCGTGTCCGCGGCGAGTGACGGCCCGGCCACGGACTCCTCGTACCCCTTCAAGTCACCTTCCTCCAGCGGGAGATACCCGCACTCCTCCAGCAGGTCGTACAGCTCGCAGGGGTGGTAGGCGCGCAGCCGGACGGGGGAGGGGGTGCTCTCGGTGGCCGGGTCCGGGCACCCGGCGGTGTTGCGTACCGTCAGCAGGCCGCGCGCCGGGTCGCCGCCGAGCACCGGCAGGGCCGCGCCGCCGTCCAGCGGGTCAAGGGCCGTCAGTCCGGGGTGCGGTGGCGCGTACGGCAGGGGGGCGGCCGCGATCAGTACGCCGCCGGGGGCGAGCGAGCGGCGCAGTCCCCGCAGCAGCCGGCGGTGGCGGAACGCCTCGCCCGCCGTCCACGAGGGTCCGATCAGCAGCACGGCGTCCACCTTGTGCGGTGGCTCGGGGAAGAGGGGCGCCGCCGCCGCGACGGGCGGCCCCGCGCCGTGACCGACCGTCACATGGAAGCCCTCGTCTGCGAGTACGGCGGCGCGCAGCCCGGTGGAGTCGCAGGGGTCCCACACCCGGCGCCCGGCGTCCGCCGCGCGCAGTGCCCGTACGGCCAGCAGCGCGGCCCGCCGCCATGTCCCGGCGGGGGCGCACGGCGCCGCCCGGCCTCGCTCGCGCGCGTTCACCGGAGGTTCCGCACGGCCGGCGCCATGGCCGGCTTTTGGGCCGCGCGCCCCGCGCGGGTGTCCAGCCGCCGCCACACACTCATGGTTGTGAGCCTCACACCGTCGTCGTCGGGTGTCCACACACTGGGCGGACACGGCCGGATCGCAAGGGTGGGCCGGGGTGGTACCGGCGGGGCGCTTGACGGGCGCAGCGCGGTAGTCGGCTGCCGGCTGGTCGTCAAGGGGCCGATGAGCAGTCCGTGAGCGGGACTTGGGCGTTTCCTGAGAGGGGCGCGGGATTATCGAACACACCGACAGGGAGGTTCGCATGGCTGGTGAGGCAAGGGTCCTGGAGCATCCGCACGGCGAGCCCGCGTGGGTGGATCTGCTGACCCCCGACCGCGACCGGGCCCTGCGGTTCTACGGCGCCCTGTTCGGCTGGGACTTCGACCAGGCCAGCGACGGCTCGGCCCCGTACTCCATGTGCCTGCTGGACAAGCGGCAGGTGTGCAGCATCGGCGATCTCGACGGCCACGGCGGGCTCCAGGCGGGGTGGAACACCTATCTCGCCGTCGACGACGTGGACGCGGCGGCCGAGGCGGTGGCGCGGCACGAGGGCGCGCTGCTGCTGGGGCCGCTGGACATCCTCACCGAGGGGCGGCTCGCGCTGATCGCCGATCCGCTGGGGGCCGTGGTGGGGCTGTGGCAGGCGCGCGACCACCGGGGGGCCCAAGTCCTGGACGAGCCGGGCGCGTTCGCGCACAGCGTGCTCACGACGCACGACCCGCGGCGGGCCCGTGCGTTCTACCGGGGCGTGCTGGGGCGGGACTTCGCCGTGCCGGGGCGGACGGGCCGTACGACGGTACGGGCCGCCGGGCCCGGCGAGGAGCGGGTGGGGTGGACGGTGTGCTTCCGCGCGGCGGACCAGGACGCCCTGGGGAAGGCGTCGGCGCACGGGGGGGCCGTCATCGGCCGGTATGCCGTCCCCGCCGGAGACATCGCGGTGATCCGCGACCCGGAGGGGATGGTCTTCGCGGTGCTGGCCGACTGAGCCCACACCCGGAAGGGCCCCGCGCCGCCGCTCAGGGCGGGCGCGGGGCCCTTCACCTGTGGCGCGTCGGGCCCAGATGCTGTGTCCAGGAGCCTGTGCCCGGACCCCGGCCGGGGCCCGGACACGGCACCTCAGGGCTGACACGGCACCTCAGGACTGCCCGTCCGCCTCGCCCGCGCGCACCGCCTCGATGATGAACAGGCTGCTCGCGGTGGGGCGTACGTCCTTGATGCGCAGCCCTGCCTGCTCCAGCAGGCGGGACAGCCGGCGCCGGCTCTGCTTCTTCCCGCCGACGTTGAGCAGCAGCATCAGGTCCATCGCCGTGGTCACCTTCGGCTCCGGGCTGTCGTCGACGAGGTTCTGCACCAGCACGACCCGGTGCCAGGGGCGCAGCCGCGCCGCGACATTGCGCAGCGTGGTCAGGGTGCGCTCGTCGTCCCACTCCAGGAGGTTCTTCATGATGTAGAGGTCGCCCGGCGGTACGGCGTCCAGGCAGCTGCCCGCCACCACCTGTGCCCGGTCGGCCAGTTCACCCTCGGCCAGCAGCGCCGGGTCCGCGCCCGCCACCACCGGCGGCAGGTCGTACAGGACGCCGCTCAGCCACGGGTGGCGCTCCAGCAGGACGCGCAGCAGATGCCCGCGGCCGCCCCCGACGTCCACCACCACCCGCACCCCGGTCAGATCCAGCGCCTCGGCGATCATCTCGGAGGTGAAGCCGCTGGACTGGGTCATGGCCCGGTTGAACACCTCCGCGCTGCGCGGGGCGTCCTGGGAGAGATACGCGAAGAACTCCTTGCCGTGCAGCGCGGCGAACACCGGCTCGCCGGTGCGCACCGCGTCCTCCATGTGCGGCCAGGTCCGCCAGGTCCACGGGTCCACCGTCCACAGCACCTGATAGCGCACGCTCTCGGGGTCGTCCTCGCGCAGCACCCGGGAGAGCGCGGTGTGCGCGAAGCGGTCCTCCGCGACCTCCTCGAAGACCCCGTGCGTGGCCAGCGCGCGCAGCAGCCGGGCCAGTGCCTCGGGGTGCACGCCCAGGCGCGCGGCCAGTTTGCCCGCCTCGGCCGGCTCCTGGCCGATCTCGTCGGCGACCCGCAGCCGGACCGCCGTCATCAGCATGGCGGAGACCCAGTGCCCCATCGCCAGTTCCTTCACCCGGGCCGCGGTGCGCAGCTCGGGTGCGAATTCCGTCTCCGTCACGGCCGTTCACACCTGCCTTGTCTGCCTCGTATGCCTGATCCGGCCGTGTGCCCCGCACGCCGCTGTCGCCGCCGGCGGTACGCGCCGTACGGGTGTGCCGTGCCGCATCTCACGCCCCGCCGGTGACGCGGGTGATCTCGCCGGTGATGCTGCCGTTGGCCGAGGAGCACAGGAACACCACGGTGTCGGCCACGTGCCGCGCCAACGGCAGCCGCCCGGTGGGCAGTTCCCTCAGGACGGCCTGGAGCACCTGTGGCGGCAGGACGTCGGGGTCCTCCTTGCCGTCCAGGACCAGGCCCGGCATCACCACGTTGACCAGCACGTTGTCCGGGCCCAGCTCCCAGGCCAGTGAACGGGTCGCGCCGTGCAGCCCCGCCTTGGCGGCCGCGAGCGCCGCGGTGCCCTGGGCGCCGCGCAGCGCGATCACGCTGGAGACGTTGACCACCCGGCCCGCGTCGCTGCGCCGCAGTGCGGGCAGGGCCGTGTGCAGCAGCCGCAGATGGCCCGTGAGATTGGCGTCCAGCACCGCTTCCCACCCCGAACTTGCCTCGAAAGGCGGTGAGTTGGGGCCCGGTGGCGGCCCTTCCCAGGACGCGGCGTTGTTGACCAGGACGTCCAGGGCGCCCCAGCGCGCGAGCACCGCGTCCACGAGCCGATCGGCGCTGGCTGCTTCGGCCAGTTCGTACGGCAGGACCAGCGCCTGGCCGCCGACCGCCTCGACCTCCTGGGCCACCTTCTCGGCGGCGTCCTCGCGGCGGTGGTAGGTGAGCGCCACCCGGGCGCCCTCACGGCCGAACGCCACCGCCGTCGCGGCCCCGATGTTCGTCGATCCCCCCGTGACCAGTGCCACCCGGTCCCGTAGTCCCAGCTCCATCCTCTTCCCCCTCTGTCCCGGCAGTACTCGTATGTGCTGTGCTCTTCATGCCGACGCCTACCGCTTCCGGTCTGCGGGCCGCCTCCGCCAGGACCGGCGCCGCACGGGTCCCCTTGGGGCCCCACCGGTTGAGCACCGGGCCGGTCACCGCCGTGGCCAGCAGCGCGAAGATGGTCATCGCGCCGAAGACGGCCTGGTCCAGCAGGCCCGCGGAGTAGCCGACCGAGAGCACCACCAGCTCGGTGATGCCGCGGGTGTTCATCAGCACGCCCGTCAGCGCGATGTCGCGCCGGTTCATGCCCAGCAGCGCGCC
Source organism: Streptomyces sp. UF-297 (assembly GCF_058245575.1). Classification (NCBI taxonomy): domain Bacteria; kingdom Bacillati; phylum Actinomycetota; class Actinomycetes; order Kitasatosporales; family Streptomycetaceae; genus Streptomyces; species Streptomyces sp. UF-297. The sequence goes on from NZ_JBSIBZ010000082.1 coordinate 32,552, forward strand.
CGCTCCTGCCGCGGCCGCGAACTTGCCGGCCACGGCGACCGCTCCCAGCGCGCCCAGCAGCCAGATCTCCGCGGCCACCGCGCCCAGGTCCACGGCCATCCCGCTGAGAATGAAGTAGATCGGCACCAGCAGCGCGGCCAGCGGGCGCAGCACCGCGCGGGCCGGCTCCAGCGGGTCCACGTCACCGGCGGGCCGTACGGCGAAGCCGAAGATGAACGCGCCGAAGATCGCGTGCACTCCCAGCCAGGACGTGACGTAGGAGCTCAGCAGCACGCCCGCGCACAGCAGCGCCGCCGCCGGATAGCGGGCGACGGGTCCGCGCGCGGCGATCCGCAGCACCCCTCGGCGTACGACGGTCAGCAGGAAGGCGACGAAGGCCAGCGCGCCGATCGGGCCGCCCACCCCGCTCCACAGGTCGCGGGCGCTGCCCACGGCGAGCGCGACGGCCAGCATCGTCCAGGCCAGGCCGTCGCAGACCGCGGCGCTGCCCACCGACAGCGACCCCAGCCTGGTCTTCGCCAGGCCCAGGTCGGTGACGATCCTGGCCAGCACCGGCAGTGCGGTCACGGCCAGGGCCGTGGCCAGGAACAGCACGAACGCCGCCGTCTTGCCGGCCCCTGGGCCGTGGTCCCCGGCGATCGCCGCGGCCACCGGTACCCCCGCCACGAACGGCACCAGGAAGGCCGCGCCGCCGACCAGCAGCACACTGCGCCCCTGCCGGGACGAGGGGCCGTGCGCGGCCCCGCTCCCCGTCTCGAACAGGAACAGCAGCAGCCCGAACCCGCCGAGGGCGGCCAGGCCCTCCCGGACGGGGCCGGAGAGCAGTTCGCCCTCCAGCCCCGCCGGGATCGCCAGGCCCAGCAGGATGCCGACGGCCAGCTCGGCCACGACGGCGGGCTGCCTGGCCCGCCGTGCCAGCGCGTGCGCGATCCGCACGACCAGCAGCATGGCGCCGCAGACCAGCAGGAGCTCCTCGACCGGCAGCGCAGACTTCATGCGCCGGGCGAGGGGATGTTGAGGCCGGTCTTCTCCGCCGCCGCGCGCAGCGCCGCCGCGTCCGGCGCCTTGCCGGTCATGCCGGACAGCAGCGCGGCGAAGTCGAGCTTGGGCGGCTGCAGTTGCGCGGGGTCGACGATGGCCTGCGCGCCGTCCCAGTACTGCTCCTTGCGCATCTTGACGTTGTAGAAGAACCGCACGAAGGACAGGACGTGGCCCAGGAACTCGCGGTAGTCGTCCTCGTAGGTCTTCATCACCCCGGCCTCCTGCCCGGGGTCGCGCAGCAGCTTGTCGACGGCCTTGGCCAGGGTCTGCCCGCCGCGCAGGGCGAGGGTGACGCCGGTGGAGAACAGCGGGTCGACGAAGGCCGCGGCATCGCCCACCGCGGCCCAGCCGGGACCGTGGAAGCGGGTGCACTCGTACGACCAGTCGCGGGTGGTGCGGTACGCCGAGACACGGTGGGCGTCACGGGTCAGCCGCTTGATCTCCACCGAGTCGGCCAGCTGCTGCTCGAAGAGGTCCTCGGTGCTCAGGCCGGAGCGCTGGAGCAGGGCGGTACGGGTGACGTACCCGATGCTCACCGTGCCGTCGCTGAGCGGGATGAACCAGAACCACCCGGGCGGGCTGTCCTCCTGCCACATGTTCTCGATGACCACGTCGCCGGCCTTGAGGCCCTCCAGGTAGTCGCAGTTCTGGAAGTAGCTCCACACCGCCACGTTGCGCAGGTCCTCGTGCCACTCGACCAGGCCCAGGCGGCGGCCGAGCACCCGGCCCTGTCCCGAGGCGTCGATGAGGAAGCGGCAGGTGGCCCGTATCGGCTCGGCCGCGCCCTTGGGGGTGTAGAGGATGCCGGTGGCCCGCTCGCCGTCGAAGGCGACGTCCTTGACGGTGGCCTCCTCCACCACCTGCGCGCCCAGCTCGCGGGCGCGGGTCAGCAGCAGCGCGTCGAAGTCGGCGCGCCGCACCTGGAAGGAGTAGTCGTAGCCGCTGCCGTCGGCGAAGCGGAAGTCCCAGGTGCCCTCGGTGGCGCCCCACAGCAGGGTGCCGCCGTACTTCTTGGTGAATCCGAGGTTCTCCAGCCGCTCCCACAGGCCCAGGTCCTCCACGACGCCCAGGCTGCCGGGAATCAGGGACTCGCCGATGTGGTAGCGCGGGAACTTCTCCTTCTCCACCAGCAGCACCCGGTGTCCTTCGCGGGCGAGCAGGCCCGCCGCGGAGGAGCCGCCGGGTCCGCCGCCGATGACGATGACGTCATAGGCGTGCGAAGTGCCGTTCGCCGAACCGGTGTTGGTGCTGGTGTTCGCGGTGTCGCTCATGGTGTTCTCGCCTTCCGATCGGTGTCAGGGCCGGACCACGCCGATGCCGCGCTGCCAGTGGTAGAACCGCTTGGCGGAGGCCTCCTGGACGCTTCCCCAGGCGTCCTGGTACGGGGTGACGAACTCGTCCATCGCCTTGCTGAGGTTCTGGAACAGCGGGTTGGCGTACTGCGGGGTGAGCCCGGCGGCCAGCGGCCGGTCCGACCGGACGAGGTGGAAGTACAGGTCGTGGAAGGTGAGCAGGGACCGCTCCTGTACCCCTACGAGGTCGGGGAGTTCGGTGGTGTCCGACTCGGCGAACAGCCGGCTGATGGCGGCTGTGCTCTCGGGGTTCCCCGGTTCCCGGAGCCGGGCGACGATCAAGGTGGTGGCCATGGTGATCCTCCGTTGGCGGCGCGCGGGCCGGCCGGTGTCAGCGGGCTTCGGTGACCGCGGCCTGGGCCGCGCGGGCTTCGATCCGGTCCCGGATCAGCCCCATCTGGATCTTGCTGTTGGTGTTGATGTGCTGCACGAAGGCGGCGTCGTCGGCGGGCGCGTCGGGCTTGGTGTGGAACTCCTGCACCCACCGCATCCGCACCCCGCCGCCCTCGGCGTCGGTGAACTCCCAGAAGAGGTTCATGAATTCGAAGGGGCCGGTCTCCACGCGCCGCGAGCGGACGGTACGGGTGGCCAGGTCCGTGGTGCGCTCCGAGACCCAGCTCCAGGCGATGCCGTTCTCGTCCGGGTGCATGGTCAGCCGGAAGCGGATGGTGTCGCCGTCGCGCTCGAGGATCTGCGCCTTGGCGAACTCCGAGTACAGGCTCGGCCAGTTCTCGACGTCGTTGGTCATCTTCCAGATCAGCTCGAACGGGGCGTTGATGACGATGGAGTTGTCGGTGCGCGCGTGCTCGCAGGCCTCGCCCTGCGCGGCCTGGGCGAGGGCGGAGTTGACCACGGCGATGGTGTCGCGCGGGGTCTTCATCAGTCCATGCGCGTCGTCGGGCAGTGTCAGGTCGTAGGTGTTCTCGATCCGCGACTGGATCGAGAGCACGGCCAGCGAGTCGTAGCCCAGGGCGGCGAAGTCGGTGTCGAGGTGGTCGTGGAGGTCGTCGACGGGGTCGCCGTCGCCGGGGCCCGCGCTGGTGCGCAGCACGCGCTTGAGGTCGTCGATGGTGAATTCGGTCATGGTCTTTGCTCGTCCGCCTCTCGTTGCCGGTGCCCTCCGGCCTGGGCCGGAGCGGTGCCGTTCTCGGTGAAGGTGCCGGTGATGCCCGGCCGTTGAGCTGTTCGTGGGCGCGGGAGCGCGGGTCCCGGCCGCGTTCAGGCCGCCTCGCGCAGCACCAGCGCGGCGTTCATGCCGCCGAAGCCGCGGGCCAGTACGAGGGCCGTGCGCACCGCAGTGCGGCGGGCGGTGCCCACCACGAGGTCGATGCGGTGGCCGGGGTCGGGCACGATCGCGGCCGAGGCCGGCGGGAGGATGTCGTCCCGGACGGCCAGCAGCGCGGTGGCGACGTCCAGCGCGGCGCCGCCGTACAGCCGCCCGGTCAGCGACTTGGGCGCGGTCACCGGTACGCCGTACGGCCCGAAGACCTCGGCCAGCACCTCGGCTTCGGCCCGGTCCAGCTCGGGCACGGCGGCCGCGTCGGCGAAGACCACGTCGATGTCCCCGGGTGTCAGCCGCGCGTCGGCCAGCGCGCCCAGGACGGCGCGGCGCAGGCCGCCGGTGGGCGCGGTCGCCCGGCCCGGTGCCGCCGGGGCCGGGGCGGGGTCGAAGGTCGCGGCGTGCCCGGCGATCTCGCCGTAGACCTGCGCCGCGCCGCGCTGCCGTGCGGCGGCGGCCTCCTCCAGGATCAGGATCGCCCCGCCCTCGCCCGGCAGATAGCCGCACGCCGCGGCGTCGAAGGGCACATAGGCGCGTGCCGCGTCCGCGCGGGTGCTCAGTCGGCCCGTGGAGAGCTGGGCCACCAGGCCGTAGGGGCACAGTGAGGCGTCGGTGCCGCCGCCGACCACCAGCCGCGCCTCCTGGCGCAGCGCCCGCCGGGCGTGCGCGAGCGCGTCCAGCGCCCCGGCCTGCTCGGCGGCGATCACCCCGCAGGGCCCGCGCATCCCGTGCCGGATGGAGATCTGGCCGCTGGAGGCGGCGTAGAACCAGGCGATCGACTGGTAGGCGCCCACGTGCCGGGGCCCGCGCGACCACAGCGCCTCGATCTCGTGCTGCCCGAACTCCGTGCCGCCGGAGGACGAGGAGGTCACCACCCCCATCTCGTACTCGGGCAGGTGGGCGGGGTCGGCCCCGGCGTCGGCGAGCGCGGCCTCGGCCGCCGCCAGCCCCATGTGGGTCCAGCGGTCGGTCTGTACGGCCAGCCGCCCCGGCACGTGCTCCTCGGTGCGGAACGCGGGGATCTCCCCGGCCAGGTGCACCGGGTAGCCGGAGGCGTCGAAGCGGCTGATGGGGCGGATGCCGCTCTGCCCGGCCAGCGCCGCCGCCCAATAGGCGTCGGTGCCGATGCCGTTGGGCGCGATCACGCCGATCCCGGTGACCAGCGCGGTGCCGGTACGGGTGACGGGCGCGGGCGATGCGACCGGTGCCGTCACGGCCGCCTCCCGGGCCGGGTGAGCAGCATCGCGGTCTGGAAGCCGCCGAACCCGCTGCCGACCGAGAGCACCGCGTCCAGCTGCGCGTCGCGGGCGGTGAGCGGCACGTAGTCCAGGTCGCACTCGGGGTCGGGGTGGTGCAGATTGGCGGTGGGCGGCACCACCTGGTGCTCCAGCGCCAGGGCGCAGGCGGCCACCTCGATCGCGCCGATCGCGCCGAGCGAGTGCCCGACCATCGACTTGATGGAGCTGACGGGCACTTCACGGGCCCGCTGCCCCAGGCTGCGCTTGAACGCGGCGGTCTCGTGCCGGTCGTTCTGGCGGGTGCCGGAGCCGTGCGCGTTGATGTAGTCGACGTCGGAGGCGGCGAGGCGGGCCCGGTCCAGGGCGACCGTGATGGCCTCGGCCATCTCGCGGCCGTCCGGCTTGAGCCCGGTCATGTGGAAGGCGTTGCTGCGGCTGGCGAAGCCCGCGAGCTCGGCGTAGATGTGCGCGCCGCGGGCCCTGGCACGCTCGCTCTCCTCCAGCAGCAGGACGGCCGCGCCCTCGCCGAGCACGAAGCCGTCGCGGTGGTTGTCGAAGGGGCGGGAGGCGTGCCGGGGGTCGTCGTTGTTGGGCGAGGTGGCCTTGATGGCGTCGAAGCAGGCCGAGGTGATGGGGGAGATCGGCGCGTCGGTGGCCCCCGCGACCATCACGTCCGCCGAGCCCTCCGCGATCAGCTGCGCCCCGTACCCGACCGCGTCCAGCCCCGAAGTGCAGCCGGTGGAGATCAGGTTGACCGGGCCCTCGGCGCCGCACGCCCAGGCGGTCTCCACCGCCAGCGTGCTGGGCACCATGTAGCCGTACAGGTGCGGGACGCCGTAGCGGTGGTCCACCAGGCGCAGCCGCCCGGAGTCGCTGAGGACGACGTACTCCTCCTCCAGGCCCATGGTGCAGCCCACCGCGCTGCCCAGGCTCACCCCGGTGCGCTCGGCGGGCAGTTCGCCGCACCCCAGCCCGGCGTCGGTGAGCGCCTCGCGGGCCGCCACCACCGCGAACTGCGCGGCCCGGTCCATCCTGCGGACCTCCTGCGCGCCGAGCCCTTCGGCCGCCGGGTCGAAGTCGCACTCGGCGGCGATCTGGGAGCGGAACCCCGTCGGGTCGAACAGCGAGATGCGGCGGGTGGCGGTGCGCCCGTCGGTCAGCAGCTGCCAGAACCCCTTGGTGCCGATGCCGCCGGGCGCCACCACCCCGATGCCGGTGATGACGGCGGTGCGGCTCACCTGGCCTCCCCGCGGGCGGGCACGGTCACCGTCTCGGTGTCCACGTGCCCCAGGTCCGGGCGCGGTGCCAGGGGGGAGAGGTGGAAGACGATCCGGGCCTGTACGGACCCGGTGTTGCGCACCCGGTGGCGCATCCCGATGGGCACCATCAGGCCCTGGTCCTCGTGCAGTTCGTGCGGTACGCCGTCCAGGTCGACGGCGATCTCGCCGCGGGCGACGAAGAGGAACTCCTCGGAGTAGGGGTGGTAGTGCTCGGCGACGTACTCACCGGGGTCGATGATCGCCACTCCCAGGAATCCCGAGGTGGCGCCCGAGGTCTTCGGGCTGAGCAGGATGCGCAGATCTCCGCCGCGCCGGCGGTTGGGCTGGGCGTCGTCCAGCGAGACGACGCGCACGGGCTGAGGGGACACACTTCCTCCTGGCAACTGGGCGGAACTGGGGAGAACGCGGGGCGGGGCGGGGCGAGTCGTCGGCACGGGCGGGCCGGGCCCTTCAGGGCTGCGCGGGCAGGTCCGCGCCGTCCAGGCGGGTCATGGCGCAGCCGGTGAAGAACGCCTGGAACCCGCTCTCGGTGGTCAGGTCCTGCGGGAAGTCGAGGAGCTTGTTGAGCTTGGCGCCCAGGCCCGAATACGGCACCACGCGCGAGATGTTGGCCAGCTCCTCCGCCGCCGAGGCGGTGGCCTCCCAGTAGCGCACGACGGTGTCCCCCGCGGCGAAGACCGTGCTGCTGATCAGCGCGGAGGCCAGCCGCTGCGGGGTGCCCGGGGCGACCCCGGCGGCCAGTACGCGGCGCAGCTCCTGCCCGAATCCGGTCCGCACCGGGTAGAGCAGGGCGCGGCGCCGGACGGGGTGCGGGCCGTCGTAGGGCAGGGCGTAGTGGGCCCAGCGGGTCAGCCGGGACCGTATGACGACCGCGGCCGGTGAGGAGCGCTCGGGCACCGCGCCGCTCGCCCGCAGTCCGTCGGTGACCCCGGGCGCGGCGGTGATCGCGTGCACCACGTCGTCCAGGCCGCCCGCGGCGTCGGTGATGTGCAGTACGCGGCCCGGGGCGGTGAACGTGGCCACGGTCCTGGTCTTCCCGCGTCCCGGTACGGTCCCCTCGCTGTCCCCCGCCCGTGCCAACAGCCGTGCCACCCGCGGCTCCTGGCCTGCGGGGACGGCGACACTCAGCGCGACCCGTTCCATAAAGGCCCCTCCTGTCCCGCGCGGCCGGTGCGCCGCCGCGGCTCGTCCCGTCTTCGATGACGCAACGAGCCTGCACGCGAGGGCTCAGGGGACGGCCAGGGCTCGCACAGGCCCGGGGCCCGGTTCACTGACCGGCCGGACCCCGGGTCCCTGTGGTGCGGCGCTCAGCCGCTGGAGGCGGCCTTGACCTCCTCCGTGCCGGCCGGGCCCAGGCCGCGGAAGGACTGGGGCCGGGCGCGGATGGCCAGGGCGGTGATGAGCAGCGCGAGGGCCACGAAGCCGACGCTGACCGAGATGGCCGTGCCCCAGCCCTCCACCAGGGCCGCCAGGGCCTTCTTCGGGTCCGGGGGGCCGGGCGGTGTCTCGTTCTTGGCGACGGTGGTGGCGATGGTGCTCAGGGCGGCCAGCCCCAGCGAACCGCCCACCTGCTGGGAGGTGTTGAGCAGTCCGGAGGCGAGCCCCGAGTCCCGGTCGGCGACGGCGGAGACGCCCGCCATGGCCATGGGGACGAACAAGAGGCCCAGCCCGGAGCCGAACATCACCAGTCCCGGCAGCAGGCCGGTGGCGTAGCTCATGCCCACCTCCATCCCGGACAGCCACCACAGTCCGCTGCCCATGACGGCGGCGCCCGCCACCATCGGCGGCAGCGCGCCGACCTTGGCGACCAGGCGTGCCGCGACGCCGGAGAAGAGCAGTACGCAGGCGGCGTTGGGCAGGAACGCCACGCCGTTGCGCAGTGGCGAGTAGCCCATGACGTCCTGCACGAACTGGGTGAGGAAGAAGAGCGTGCTGAGCATCGAGGCGCCGATGAGCACCGCCACCGCGTAGGCGCCGCTGCGGGTGCGGTCGGCGAAGATGCTCAGGGGCAGCAGTGGCTGGCGGCCGCGTACCTCGATGACGAAGAACAGGGCCAGCAGGACGGCGGCGGTCGCGAAGCAGGCCAGCGTCCAGCCGTCGGCCCAGCCGTGGGTGGGGGCCCGCACCAGTCCGTACACCAGCAGGGCGAGCCCGCCGGAGACGGTGATGGCGCCGGGGATGTCGAGGCGGCCCTTGTGCGGCGGGGTGGGTTTGAGCACGAGCAGGGCGCCGATGACGATGGCGATCGCGATGGGGACGTTGATCCACAGCACCCAGCGCCAGGAGAGGCCGTCGGTGAGCAGACCGCCGAGCAGCAGTCCGATGACCGCGCCGGAGCCGGAGACGGCGCCGTAGACCCCGAAGGCGGCGTTGCGCCGCTTGGCCTCCGGGAAGGTCGTACTGATCAGGGCCAGGGTGACCGGGGAGACCAGGGCGCCCATGGCCCCTTGCGCGGCGCGGGCGGCGATCAGCCAGCCGGGGGTGCCGGCGAAGCCGCCGAGCAGCGAGATCAGCGCGAAGCCGCTGACGCCGACGACGAACATCAGGCGCCGTCCGACGATGTCGCCCACCCGCCCGCCGAACAGCAGCAGGCCGCCGAAGGTGAGGGTGTAGGCGTTGATGACCCACTGCAGGTCGGAGCGGGCGAAGCCGAGGTCGCCGCGGATGCTGGGCAGGGCGATGTTCACGATGCTGATGTCCAGGACCACCATCAGCTGTGCCCCGGCGATCACGAGAACCGGCCCCAGGAAGCCGGAGTTGCGGGTGCGTTGTGGTGTGCCGTTCATGGTTGTCCGCCCCTTGTGCGGAGGAGGGCCCGACGGTCGCCGGCCCGCTTAAAGAACGATTCTGTTTCTTATTCCCGAGCGTAGCGCGTCCTGATAGAGTCCGTAAAGGTTCCTTATTCACGGGGGAGGTCCGGTGAGTACGACCAGGGGGAACGAGAGGCCGGTACGCACCCGCCGCCGGGGCAAGGCCCTGGAGACGGCGATCTACGAAGCGGCCATCGCCGAGTGCGCCGAGGTCGGCTTCGGCCGGCTGACCCTCGGCGGCATCGCCCAGCGCGCCCGTACGGGCAAGGCGGGCCTGTACCGCCGCTGGAGCTCACCGCAGGAGCTGCTGCTGGACGCGCTGGAGAACCTGGTGTTCCCCGCCGTCGAGCCGGTCGCCACCGGCGAGCTGCGCGGCGAACTCCTGCAGGCGCTGCGCAACATGGCCGACTCGCTCAGCGGCAAGGACGGGCCGCCCGCGATGGTGCTGCTGGGCGATGTGCTGCGCCACCCCGAGTTCGTCACGGTCTTCCGCGCCCGGCTCATCGAGCCCCGCCTTCAGGCCATCGGCGCCATACTGCGGCGCGCCGCCGACCGCGGCGAGATCCCCGCCAGGGCGGTCACCGCGCTCACTGCGCGCACCGGCCCCGCGCAGGTCCTGATGCACTACCTGATCACCGGCGCGGCCCCCGACGACGCGGCCATCGAGGCGGTCGTCGACCAGGTGCTGCTGCCCGCACTCCACCACGCTCCCTGACGGGCACGGCCGCCCCCGCCCCGGCTCTCGGCCGGTGCGGCCGCCGTGTCCCGCCCGCTGATCAGCGCGACCACTGCACCTCGCTCCTCGACTCGGGAGGTCCACGATGCAGCACCGCCGCACGAGCCCCGCGCCCGCCCCGGGCGACGCTCCCCTCACGCCCCTTCCCCTCCTCGACATCCTCTCCGGCGCGCACCGCTCGGCCGTGCTGCGCGCCGCCATCCAGCTGCGGGTCTTCGACGCACTGGCACTGGGCCCGCTGGACGCCGCCGCCGTCGCCACCGCCGTCGACGCCGACGCGCGCGCCACCGGCATCCTGCTGGAGGCGCTCACCGCACTGGACGTCGTCGCCCACGACGACAAGGGCTATCTGCTGACCCCGCTGTCCGAGGCCTTCCTGGTCACCGGCCGCCCCGGCTACATCGGTGAGACGGCGGACGCGACCACCCACGACTTCCTGTGGGAGGGCGACCGGCGGCTCGCCGAGGCGGTGCGCGCGGGCGGCAGCGTCATCGCCGAGACCGACAGCGCCGACGAACACCCCTTCTGGCAGGTCTTCGCCCAGGCCAGCGCGAAGATCGCGCAGTTCGGCGGGCGGATCGCCACGGGGCTGCTGGCGCCCTGGGCCGAGGGCCGCGGCGAACTGGCCGCCCTGGACCTGGCCGCCGGCAGCGGCCAGTACGGCTGCCGGCTCGCCGCCGACTTCCCGCAGGCGCGCGTGACGCTGCTGGACTGGCCCGAAGTGCTGGCGGCCGGGCGCGGTTCGGCCGAGCGGCTGGCGGTCGCGGACCGGGTCACCGAGATCGCCGGCGACATCCGTACGGTGCCCTACCAGGGCCCCTACGACCTGGTGCTGATGAACAACGTGCTGCACACCATCGGCGAGGACGCCTGCGGCGAACTGCTGCGGCGGGTCGCGGCGGTGCTCAAGCCGGACGGCCGGGTGCTGATCCAGGAGATCGCGCCGACCGGTGCGGACCCGCGCGGCGACGGGGCCGCCCGCCTCTTCTCCGCGCTGATGCTGGTCGCCACCAAGGAGGGGCAGGTGCACACCCCCGAGCGCATCCGGGAGTTCCTCGCCACGGCGGGCCTGGACGTGCTGGCCCGGCAGCAGGCGCCGCACGTGCCCGGCGCCTTCTTCCTGATGGCGGGGCGCGGTCCGGGCTCCTGACGGCGGCGGGGGGGGGGGGGGGGGGGGGGGGGGGGGGGGGGGGGGGGCGGGGGGG
>NZ_JBSIBZ010000083.1:0-42728 GCF_058245575.1 Streptomyces sp. UF-297
CCCCCCCCCCCAGTACCGCGGCGGCGGAATTCCCGCCGAGGCCAAGCTGATGCTCAACCGGGACCCCGGGAATTTCCTGGACGATGCCACGCTCGCCCGCAAGGGGCAGCAGGCGGCGAAGAGCCTGCTGGGCCAACTCGACCGCACCAAGGCCGACTTGCAGAGTTATGCGGACCAAGCCGGCGACCGCTGGAAGGCGTTGGAGGCGAACCGCAAGAAGAAGGAAGCGGCGCAGAAAGACATCGGCAAAAAGATCGACGCCGCAAAGGAGTTGGAGTCCAAGCTGGCGGCCGAGGAAAAGGAAAGGCTGCGCAAGCTGGAGGAGGCGCAGGCGCACCAGGAACAGCAGAAATGGCTGGATTCCGGAGCGCTGCGGGATATCGCGGGGAAGGCCACCGCGGAGGGCAAAAAGGCCGTCTCGTACGCCACTTCACAGATCGGCAAGGACTATGTGTGGGGCGCCGAGGGGCCGGACACCTTCGACTGCTCGGGGCTGACGATGCGGGCGTGGGAGGCGGCGGACCGGGCCATACCGCGCACTTCGCAGGAGCAGTGGCGGCAGTTGCCGCGGGTGGAGATCAAGGACATGCGCCCCGGTGACCTCATCATCTACTACACGGACGCCAGTCATGTGGGGATGTATATCGGCGACGGCGCGATGGTGCACGCGCCGCGGCCCGGGCGGCAGGTGACCATCGCGGGCGCCGGGTCGATGCCGATCCTCGGTGTCGTACGGCCCGGCGCATAGCGCAGTTCGGCAGCGGCGCCACCCCGCTCGGTTCACTGCGGCCGGTAACCGAAGTGTCCGGAACATTGGTTGGTTATCGGCCGATTACCGATTGTGCGGACGCGGGTGATGTTTGTCATTCGTCATTCTTCTCCCCCCAGGTCAAGTCCCTTATGGCACCCGGCATATGACGTTGGCGGTGTGCTCTCGGTCATTCCATAAGGCCCTCGGTTACCGCTAGGGTCGCTCTTCGGTGCCCGGTGGCGCACCGCTCGCCCGACCAGCGAGCGGCGCTCGACCGGGCACGGTGGTGTGCCGCTCGGCCGCCGCCGCACCCTCGGGGGGAGGGAAGGACACGAGACCCATGCCGATACCCGTACCGCGCCCGCGGTCTGCCGTGCTGCCCCAGCAGGCCGGCCCGGTGGACGGTGTGCGCCTGGACGCGTGCGCCCGCGACGCGCTCGCCCACGGGGTACGGGACGACGCGGACGCCGCGCCGGACGCCGAGCCGCCGGCGGACGCGGCCGGGCACCCCATCGGCCTCCTGGTGATCGGCGCCGACCCCGCCAGCCCCGTACCCGAGATGTGGGACTGGGCGGGGCGCCGGGTCCGGGTCCGTACGGCCCGTAACCTCACCGAGGCCCAGCGGCTGCTCACCGACGACGTGCACTGCATCCTGCTGGACCTGGCCCCGTCGCAGGACGGCGCCGCACCCGACGCGGCCCACGACGAAGGCTGTGCGCGCGAGGACGGCGACGAACTGGCCGTGCTGCGCTCGGTGCTGCGGCTGGCGCCCGAGCACGCCGTACTCGTGCTGACCGCCGAGACGGACGCCGAGCGCGCCGTGGAGGCCGTACGGGTCGGCGCGCAGGACTATCTCTTCCGCGGCGAGCTGGACGGGGCGGTGCTCAGCCGGGCCGTGCGCTACGCCGTCGAGCGCAAGCGCGCCGACCTCGCCCAGCGCCAGCTCACCGAGTCGCGGATGCGCGCGCAGGAGAACGCCCGCCTGGAGCGCGGCCTGCTGCCGACGCCGCTGCTGGACGGCTCCGACCTGCACTTCGCGGCCCGCTACCGGCCGGGCCGCAGCCGCGCGCTGCTGGGCGGCGACTTCTACGACGCCGTGCGCACGCCCGACGGCACCGTGCACGCGATGATCGGCGATGTGTGCGGACACGGCCCCGACGAGGCCGCCCTGGGCGTCGAACTGCGCATCGCCTGGCGGGCGTTGACCTTCGCCGGGCTGTGCGGCGACGAGCTGCTGGGCACCCTGCAGCAGGTCCTGGAGCACGAGCGCGCCGACGAGGAGATCTTCGCGACGCTGTGCACCGTGGACATCGCGCCCGACGGGCGGCAGGCGGGGCTGTGCCTGGCGGGCCACCCCGCGCCGCTGCTCGCCCGCGCGGGACGGCCGCCGCACCTGCTCCCGTACGAGAGCGGCGGCCCGGCCCTCGGCCTGCTCCCGCGGGCCCGCTGGCCGCGCCGGCACGTCGAACTGGGCGGCGCCTGGAGCCTGATGATGTATACGGACGGCCTGATCGAGGGCCGTATCGGCGAGGGCACCCAGCGGCTCGGCCAGGAGGGCATGACCGAACTCGTGGCCCGCCGCATGGCCGCGGGGCTGCGGGGCGAGGCGCTGCTGGACGCGGCCGTCACGGAGGTGCGCGACCTCAACGGCGGCGAGCTGACCGACGATGTGGCGGTGCTGCTGCTGGACCGGGGGCGGGTGCCGGCGGTGCGGGGCTGAGCCGCCGCCCCGTCGGGGGCCGTCCGCCCGCTCAGCGCCCTCCGTTGTACGGGCCGTACGGGCCGTCCGAGCTGGAGCCGCCGCGGCGCGGACCGCGCTTGCCGGAGACCTGGCGCAGCGCGGGGCGTACGTCCACGGTGTAGACGATCACCGCGATGACGCCGATGATCGGCAGGAACGACATCAGGGGGAGCAGGAGCAGCAGGACCGTGGCGATGCCGAGGAAGATCAGCCACATGCCCTTGGTCTGTTTGCCCGCGGCGCGGTAGGCGTCCTCGCGGTGGACGGCCGCGTCGATGAACATCACCCCGGCGTACACGGCCAGTGCCAGCTGCACCCAGCTCAGCACGTCGTTGAACCCGGAAATCAACACGCTGCCCACCACCCGTTCGACTAGTGCCGTCGCCGCCCCACGGTACCCAAAGAACGGGCCGGACACGTGGTGCGTGCCCGGCCCGTTGTCATGACCACCCAGGCCCCTGCGGGGCCCGCGGACGGCTCGGCGTACCGCCGGGCCTGTCCCTCAAACGGTCACTTGGCCGACGGCGTGGTCTTCTTGGCCGTCGTCTTCTTGGCCGTGGTCTTCTTCGCCGGGGCCGCCTTGGCCTCGTCGCCGTTGTCCTTGGCCGCCGTGCCTGCCCCGGTCTCGCTCTCGGCCTTGGCGGGGTCCTGCTTCGGCTCCGGCTCGATCGCGACGGCCAGGTCCTGGACCTCCTCGGCGGCCTCGCCGCGCCAGGTCTGCACGGCCTTCTCACCGCGGTCGGCCAGCTCGCCGTACTTGTCCTGGACCTTGGCCGCGGCCTCGGCCACCCGGCCAACGCCCTGCAGCGCCAGGTCCTGCGCCTGCTGGCTGAGCTTCTTGAAGTCGGCGTCCAGGGTGCCCAGCAGACCGGTCAGCCACTCCTGGGCCTCCTTGGCCTGCTTGGTGATCTGCTCCTGCACGGCCTTGGGGTCGGTGGAGCGTACGGCCTCGAAGCGCTTGGGCGCCTCATCGATGATCTTCTCGACGGCGCCCGGCACCTCCCGGGCCTTCTCGGCGGCGAGGTCGGCGGTGCCGGCCAGCGCGTAGAAGGGCTTGGGGTCGGTCAGAACCTTGCGGATGTCGTCGGTGACGGCCATGACGTTCTTCCTCCTGGAATCGATTGCTTCAGGTGGCGTGCGGGTCGCCGTCGGCCTCATGGGCGTCCTGGGCGTGACCGGTGGCGTGCTTGCGCTCGCTCGCGGGACGGCTCGCGGAGCCGCTCCCGTGCCCGTTCTCCTTGCGGAAGGACTCATAGACCTGCAGCAGCACCTGTTTCTGCTGCTCGGTCAGGGACGGGTCGGTGAGGATCGCGCCGTGCACCCGCGCCCCGTCCCCGGCCCCTTCGTCCTCTCGCCGCTCGTCCAGGATCCCGGCCTGCACGTACAGCGTCTCCGCTGAGATCCGCAGCGCCTTGGCGATCTGCTGCAGGATCTCGGCGCTCGGCTTGCGCAGGCCGCGCTCGATCTGGCTGAGATACGGATTGGACACCCCGGCGGCATCGGCGAGCTGCCGCAGGCTCAACTGCGCGTTGCGCCGCTGCTCCCGCAGGAACTCCCCCAGATTGCCGACGTTGAGTGATGCCATGCCCCGATGGTGCGCCACCCCCGCTAACTTTTGCAAGCATTCGCTAGCAACAGTGATGCAAGCCACTGCTACTGCCGCCCCATGCCCCCGCCCCTTCCATGACTTCCCAGGAAGCGCGCGAAGGGATCCCGGTCGGCGGTCACACTTCCGCGCCGCCGCGCGTCAGGGGGTGACCAACCCGGATCGGATGGGAGCGCTTCTGATGTTCACCGCATACCTCGTCGTCACCCTGCTGGCCGCCGCCATGGTGGGGTTCTCGGCCGTCTCGGCCTTTCTCGGCGCCAAGTGGGTGGTGCAGCCGATGAACGACTACGGCATCCCGCGCTCGTGGCGCCCCTGGCTCGGTGCGGCCAAGGCCGCGGGGGCGGTGGGGCTGGTGGCGGGGCTGTTCGTGCCGGTCGTCGGGGTGGCCGCCGGGGTCGGTCTGGTGCTGTATTTCGCCGGGGCCGTCCTCGCCGTCGTGCGGGCGCGCTGGTACACCCACATTCCCTTCCCGCTGGTGTACGCGGCGCCGGCGGTCGGGGCCCTGGTGCTGGGGCTCGCCGTCTGAGCGGTGCCCCGGCGCCGCCCCGGCGACCTACTTTCCTCTAGGGAAAGTGGATGCTACTTTCCTCTCAGGAAAGTTGCTGGAGGGATGGGGAGGACTCATGGCTGCTTATGACGCTCAGGTTGCGCTGGAGGACATCCGGCGCAGGCAGGGGCAGGCGCGCGAGGCGTATGTGCGGCACGGGTTCGGCCGGGCGCATGTGCTCGGTGCGGCGGTGGCGCTGTTCATCGCGTTCGCCGGGATGGATCTACCGGGGCGGTGGAGCACCCTGGCCGCGGTGTTCGCGGCCGCGGCAGTGCTGGTCGGGCTGATCGTGCAGCGGCGGGGGGCTCCCGTGCGGAGAAACCCCAGCGGACCCGAACTGCTGCTGTACGCGGGGGTGTCGGCCGTCTACGTGGCGGTGTTCGCGGGTGCGGTGGCCGGTGCCAAGGCGCTGGAGCTACCGGTTCCGCACACGATCGCCGCCACCGCGGTGGCGCTGGTGAGCCTGGTGGCCGCAATCCTGACGCGTCCGCTCGTCGGTGCGATCGTGCGGCGGGAGGGCCGGCGCGGCTGATGGATCCCGATTTCGACGAGTTCCTGCACGTACCGGCGCGGCTGTCGCTCGTCGCGCTGCTGGCCCCCGCCGACTGGGCGGAGTTCGCGTTCCTGCGGGACGCGCTCGGGACCAGCGACTCGGCGCTGTCCAAGCAGATCTCCGCGCTGGCGAACGCCGGGTACGTCTCGGTGCGCAAGGGGCGCGAGAAGGGCGTACGGCGCACTCACGTACAACTCACCGCGCACGGACGGCGGGCGTTCGCGCGGCACGCGGCGGCGCTGGAGCGGATCGTGGCGACCGTGCGGGGGACGGCGGAGCCGGCTGAGCCGCCCGGGGCGGACGGGGGGTGACGGGCGGCCGAGGGGGCGCGCGGCACCGTATTCGTACGGGACTCGTGCGCGAAGATCCTGTGCCATTGTTCTTCGTGGTCCCGGCCGCGCCGGGCGGTATGGCGACGGTGCGGCGGGGCCTTTGACGGCGCAGAAGATTGCGGCGAACAGCAAACACGGTAGATAGGGCACGGGGTACGAGATGACGACGGGCGAAGCTGTCGGCACCAGCGGTATACGCGAGGTCAAGTCGCGGCAGTTCGGGCTGCTGGCGCTGGTCGCGCTGGTGCCGCTGGTGGTGGACTTCATCACCAAGCAGGTGGCGCTGGCGCAGTTCTCCGAAGTCAGACCGGTGCAAGTGCTCGGCAGCTGGCTGCAGTTCAAGCTCGTGACGAATTCCGGCGCGGCCTTCTCCATCGGGGAAGGCGCGACCTGGGTCTTCAGCCTCGCCAAGTTCGCCGTGATCTGCGGCATGCTCTGGTACGCGCGGCGCATCCGCACCCGTATCTGGGCGGTCACCTTCGGCCTGGTGATGGGCGGCGCCGCAGGAAACCTGGTGGACCGCCTCTTCCGCGCCCCCTCCCCCCTGGAGGGCCGCGTCGTGGACTGGATCCAGATCGGCTACTGGCCGGTCTTCAACATCGCCGACACGGCGGTCGTCTGCGGCGGAATCCTCGTCGTCTGGACCTCCTTCCGCGGCATCCGCATGGACGGCACGGTCGAGTCCTGACGCGCGGGGCCGACTGCCTATCGTCGGGGGATGACGACGACTGAAGCGGGCGGGGTGGCGGAGGCCGAGGGCTTCCTGCGGGCGTTTCACGCCGCGCACCCCGCCGTGACCTCCCAGACGATGGGGGACGGGCGGGGGCCGGACGGCCGTTCCAGTTACGGGATGCTGCGGGACCGGGTGCGGGGATGCCGGCGCGTACTGGATCTGGGGTGCGGGGACGGCCTGTTGCTGCAGATGCTGGCCGAGGACGGCGGGCGGCAGAGCGGGCGGGCGGCCGGGGAGCCGCGGCTCGCGGGGGTGGACCTCTCGCCCGCCGAACTGGAACTGGCGCGGCGGCGGACGGGGGTGACGGACGCTGCTCTGGCGATCGCCAGGGCGCAGCAACTGCCCCTGCGGGACGGCAGTTTTGATGCCTGTGTGTCGCACATGGCGCTGATGCTGATGGGCGACATGGAGCGGGTGGCCGCGGAGCTGGCCCGGGTGCTGGTGCCGGGCGGGGTGTTCGCCGCGGCGGTCGGTGGCGGGGCCGCGGGCGGGGAGGCGTACGAGCTGTTCCTGGAACTGCTGCGGCCGGCGCTCGACGCGGCGCCCGCGGGGCGGCGGATGCCCGTGCTGGGGGACCGGCGGACCCGGAGCCGGGCGGGGCTGGAAGAGATCTTCGGGCGGGCCGGGTTCGGGGCGGCCGACTGGGAGACCGTACGGATCGATCTGAGCGGGACGGCCGAGCAGGTCTGGTCGCGGGTCGGTGGGATGTACGACCTGGCGGTGCTGGAGGCCGAGGGCGTCGCCGGGCTGCGGGAGAGGTTTCTGGCGCGGGCGGCGGGGCTGGCGCTGCCGGATGGCCAGGTCCCCTGTGCGATGCGTGTGCACGTGGTGACGGTGAGGTCGGTGGGGAGGGAGTGATGTAGGGGGTGGGAGGGGGCGCGGCATGATGTGGGGATGCGGAATCGACCTGTACTTGTCTTTGACGGCGACTGTGCCTTCTGTACGACCTCGGTGAAGTTCGCCGAGCGGCGCATCCGGCCCAACTGCGAGATCACCGCCTGGCAGATGGCGGACCTGGACGCGCTGGGCACCACTCAGGAGCGGGCCGAGTACGAGGTGCTCTGGGTCACCCCCACCGGGCGGGTGTACGGCGGCACGCAGGCCGTCGCCAAGCTGCTGATGAGCGCGGGTGGCGGGTGGGCCGTACCGGGGGCGCTGCTCACCATCGCGCCCCTGCGCTGGGTGGCCCACGGCGTCTACCGGCTCGTCGCGAACAACCGCGAGCGGATGCCCGGCGGCACGGCGGCCTGTGCGCTGCCGGCCCACCGCCGTTGAGCGGCAGGCACGCCAGGGGGCGTGCGGGGGAGGAAGAGGCAAGGGCGAGCAGGGGTACGGCGGGGACGGCGGCGCGGGTTCCGGTGCAGGGGGAGTTCGGGAAGCCGGAGCCGGAGTCGCAGGAGAAGAAGCCGGAGTCGGGTGCGGAGGGGGCCGGGCTGCGGCGGGCCTCGCTCCTGATGGCGATAGGCACGGTCGTCTCGCGGGCGACCGGGCTGATCCGCATGGTGCTGCAGGGCGCCGCGCTCGGCACGGGGCTGCTGGCCAGTACGTACGGCACCGCCAACGCCCTGCCGACCAGCCTCTACACGCTGGTGATCGGCGGGGCGCTGAACGCCGTGCTCGTACCGCAGCTGGTCCGCGCCCGCACCGAGCACGCGGACGGCGGACGCGCCTATGAGCAGCGGCTGGTCACGCTCGTGCTCTGTGTGCTCGCGCTCGGCACGGCCCTGGCCGTATGGGTGGCGCCCCAGATCGTCTCGCTCTACATGCCCAACACGGCCGACAACCAGGGCGCCTACGACCTCACCGTCGTCTTCGCCCGCTTCCTGCTGCCACAGATCTTCTTCTACGGCCTGTTCGGCATCCTGGGCCAAGTCCTGAACGCGCGCGGCAAGTTCGGCGCGATGATGTGGACACCGGTCCTCAACAACGTCGTACTGATCGCCATGTTCGGGCTCTACCTCGGGCTGCTGACCGTGCCCGAGACCGTCGCGGACATCACTGAGGCCCAGGTCAGGCTGCTCGGTATCGGCACGACCGTCGGCATCGTGCTGCAGGCCCTGGCCCTGGTCCCGTACGCGCGCGAGGCGGGCTTCAGCTTCCGGCCGCGCTTCGACTGGCGGGGTACGGGGCTGCGCAAGAGCGCCCAGGCGGCCCGCTGGACGCTGCTGTTCGTGCTGGTCAACCAGATCGCGCTGGGCGTGGTGATCCACTTCGCGAACGCCGCCGACCAGGCGCTGCCCACCTCCGGCGTCGGCTCCACCGCGTACCAGAACGCGCAGCTGATCTGGTCGCTGCCGCAGGGCATCATCACCGTCTCCCTGATGACCGCGCTGCTGCCCCGGATGAGCCGGGCGGTGGCCGAACACCGGCTGGACGACCTGCGCAGCGACCTGTCCAGGGGGCTGCGGCTCAGCGGCGTGGCCATCGTGCCCGCGGCGGTCTTCTTCCTGGCCTTCGGGCCGCAGATCGCCACGCTGGCCTTCGGGCACGGCGCGGGGGCCGGGGCCACCGAGCCGCTGGGGCAGATGCTCCAGGCCTTCGGCCTCGGGCTGATCCCCTTCTCCGCGCAGTACCTGCTGCTGCGCGGCTTCTACGCCTTCGAGGACACCCGCACGCCGTTCTGGATGTCCGTGTGGATCGGCGCGGTCAACGTCGCCCTGGCCCTGGCCAGCCATCTGCTGCTGCCCGCGCGCTGGGCGGTGGTGGGCATGGCCGCCGGGTACGCCGTCTCCTACGGAGTGGGTCTGCTGATCACCGCGCTGCTGCTGCGGCGGCGGCTGGAGGGGCGCCTGGACGGCAAGCGGCTGAGCCGTACGTACGGCAGGCTCACGGCCGCCGCGCTCGCGGCGGGGGCGCTGGGCTGGCTGGTGGCGCGCCTGTGCGGGCAGGCCACCGACGCGATCGGGCCGATGGGGGTCAGCGCGCTGGCACTGGTGGCCGGCGGCGTGACGATGGGCGTCCTGTTCGTGCTGCTCGCCCGGGTCCTGGGCGTCGGAGAGATCCGGCGGGTACGGGTTCCCGGGTTCTCGCGGGCGGGCTGAACACGCTGAGCGCCCGGGAAATTCCGGGCAGTTGACGGGATGGCAGCGCCGCCCTCCGCAGTTGTCGCGGACGAGAAGAGAGTGATCCGTACGGCGGAGGAACGGAAGAGGCGGGCGGCGGCATGACGAGCGACGGTGCGCAGACGCAGACGCAGACGCAGACGCAGACGCAGACGCAGGCAGGGGCGGGGGAGCGGCTGCGGACCGCCCCCGGCATCCGGTCGCTGCGGCTGGGCGAGCTGAGGGTCAGCTATGTGCCGGACGGCGCGGGGCAGTTGAAGCCGCGGGGCTGGCTGCCGGACTCCACACCGCAGGACTGGGCCCGCCACCCCGAGTACCTGGACGCGTCCGGGTACCTGGTGGCGGGCTTCGGCGGCCTGCTGGTCGAGCACGGCGAGCGGGCGCTGCTCATCGACGCGGGTTTCGGGCCGCGGTCCGTGCCCGACGACCCGGACAACCCGCTGACCGGCGCCCTGTACGGCGGCGCCCTCGTGGAGAGCCTGGCCCGCCTCGGCCGTACGCCCAAGGACATCGAGGCGGTGGCCTTCAGCCATCTGCACAGCGACCACATCGGCTGGGCCTGGCACCCCGCGCCGGACGGCGGCCGGCCGGTGTTCGCGGGCGCGGACTACCTGTTCACCGCGCCCGAGTGGGAGCGGCGCGACCTGGCCGTGGGGCACGGCACCTCGCCGGAGATGCTGGCCGCGCTGGCACCGCAGGTGCGTACCGTCGCCGACGGGCAGGAGATCTTCCCCGGCGTACGGGTGCGCTCTGTCCCCGGACACACGGTGGGGCACGCGGCGTTCACGATCACTTCGGGCGGTCGGCGGCTGATCGCGTTCGGGGACGCGCTGCACTCTCCCGTCCAGGTGGCGCACCCCGAGTGGTCCTCGGGCGTCGACCACGACCCGGCGCAGTCCGCACGCCTGCGGCGCCTGCTGGTGGCGGAGCTGCGCGAGCCGGACACCCTCGGTTTCGGCGTGCACTTCGCGGACGCGGTGTTCGGGCGCGTGGAGAGGGGCGCCGACGGCCGGGACGTCTGGGTGCCGCAGGACTGACGCGGCTCGCGGCGCACCGGGCTTGAACCCGACGCGGCGTGAGGATGCAAGGTGTCGGTATGACCCCTTCCGCTTCCGCGACATGGAAGGTCGGTCCGCTGGCCGAGGCCGCCGGGCTGACCGTACGCACCCTGCACTACTGGGACGGCATCGGCCTGCTCAGTCCCTCCCGCCGCACCGCCGGCGGCCACCGCGAGTACACCGAGCGGGACGTGGCCCGGCTCTATCAGGTGCTGGCGCTGCGCGAACTGGGCCTGGACCTGGAGTCCATCGCGATCTGCCTGGAGGCCGGGGTCGATCCCGTACGGGTCGTACGCGATCACCTGGCGAAGGTCGAGGCCTCGATCGCGGACCTGCAGGCGCTGCGGCAGCGGCTGAGCCGCCTGGACGCCGAACTGGCCGCCGAACTGGCCGCCGAGCGGGCGCCGGACGCCGACACGCTGCTGGACGCGCTGCGCGCCACGGGCCGGGCCACGGGCGGCGGCCCCGAGGGGGCCCGGGTGCTGGGGCGTCACCTGGACGCCGATCAGCTCCAGGTGCTGCGGGCGCGCACGGAGGCCGTCGGACCGGCCGCGCACTACCTGCTGGAGATCGAGTGGCCCCGGCTGTACCAGCAGGCGGAAGCCTTGCGCGCCAAGGGAGTTGACCCGCGCGACGCCCGCGTCGGCCGCCTGGTGGCCCGTATGGACGAGCGGGGCGCGCTCTTCAGCGGAGGCGACGCGGCGGTCTCGGACGGGGTGCGTGCGGCGTGGCACGAGGACCCGGTGGCGATGTCCGGGGCGACGACCGCCGGTCAGGGCAGGGCCGGTCAGGACGAGCGGGGCGGCGCCTGGCGGGAGTTGGCGGCGTACCTGGACCGCGCGCGACGGCGGGAGCCGGAGCCGCGGCACCAGAGGCAGGCCTGACACCCGTGCAGCGCACCACCGCCCCTGACGACGGCCGCCGCGGCCCCGCGCCCGCCGCCGCGCGCGCTGAGGCAGGTGCTGAGGTGGTCGCGGCCGGGCTCAACTCGCCCGGGGGTGACGGGTTCCGTACGTCTCCACCAGCTCGTCCATGTGCCGCCTGCCCCACTCGCCGAGCGGGATCAGGGCCTGGTTGAGGGAGACGCCCAGCTCGGTGAGGGAGTACTCCACCTTCGGCGGAACCTGCTGGTAGACCTCGCGGTGGACGATGCGGTCCGCCTCCATCTCGCGCAGCTGCTGGATCAGCACCTTCTCGCTGATGCCCGGCAGCTCCCGCTTCAGCTCGCCGAAGCGCCGTACGCCGGCGTCCAGCGCCCACAGCAGGAGCACCTTCCACTTTCCGCCGATGACGTCCACCGCGGCGTCCATGCCGCAGGTGTACGGGCCCTTGCCGTGCTCGGACATGCCCGACTCCCTTCCCCGGTCCCCGCCCTGCCGCCCGATGGCTTTCCGCAGTGACGGTAGGTACGGGGAATGGTAGGTCAGCGGCCGGGGAGGCGGCCGGGCCGGACGCCGCCCGAAGGGTCCCGCGCGGGCCGTCAGCCGACGTACGGGCGCGCCGCCCGGCCGGCGCTCAGCGCGAGGGCCCACCAGGTGAGCTGGTCCAGCAGGGCGTCGGCCGCGGCGTCCGCGGGACCGGCGTCCGTCAGCCGGCCCTGCTCGTCGAAGAGGCTGCCGGCCATGGCGAAGCTCACCGTCTCGCGCACCGTCGCCGCGCCCAGCTCGGCGAAGACCAGCCGCAGCTGCTCGACGGCGCGCAGGCCGCCGGAGATACCGCCGTAGGAGACGAAGCCGACCGGCTTGCCGCGCCACTCCGGGCGCAGCATGTCGACGGCGTGCTTGAGGGGGGCGGGGAAGGAGTGGTTGTACTCGGGCGTGATCACGACGTACGCGTCCGCCGCGTGGACGCGCTTGGCGAAGGAGGTGTACTCCTCGCTGCCGTAGCGCAGTTCGTAGGGGCGCAGCTCGTCGAGGTCGATGACGTCGACGTCGATGTGCTCGCGGCGGCCGGTGTGCCCGGCGAACCAGTTCGCGATGACGGGGGCGAAGCGGCCCTCGCGGGTGCTGGCGACGATGACGGCGAGGGTGAAGCGGTCCTGGTCGGCGGTGGCGGTCGCGGTCGCGGCGGTGGTCTCGGTCATGGCGGGGCCCTTTCGAGTCTGCGCCGGCGCGGTGCGCGACGGCGTTGGCGTCTCAGGGCCCCGACGCTAAAACCTCAACCAAAGTTCATGTCAACACGCGGTCCCGGAACGGTCCTTCGGCGGCCCGCCGCGCCGCTGCCGGACCGCCCCTCCCGCGCACATCTCACTGCGCCCCGAACAGCTCCAGCAGCTCCGTCTTCTGGAACATCCGGGCCGTGTCGATGGCGGACGGCGCCCCGGCGGCCGGGTCCGCGCCGTGCGCCAGCAGGATGCGTACGATCTCGTCCTCGCCCTTGAAGACCGCCCCGGCCAGCGGCGTCTGTCCGCGGTCGTTGGCCCGGTCGGCCTCCGCGCCGCGCTCCAGCAGGGCGCTGACCGTCGCGGCGTGGCCGTGGTAGGCGGCCAGCATCACCAGCGAATCGCCGGAGTTGTTGGTGAGGTTGGCGGGCACACCGGCGTCCACGTACGCGGCGATCGTGTCGGTGTCCCCGTGCCGGGCGAGGTCGAACACCTTCGCGGCGAGCTGCAGCACCTCGGGGTCGTGCGCGTGCTCGGTCGCCTCGGGTCCCTGCGCGTCAGGGCTGATGTCGCTCATGGCCACCGGCCTCCTGCTCTTGTGGTCTGGTGAGTGGCACGTCCCGTGGGTCGGTCCGTGCTCGCCACCTTATGCAGGACCGGGGGCCGCGCACCCGGCGCCCGGCCCCCGGACCGGGGGTGTGCCGGAAACCGGGCCCCGCGGCAGCGGCGCGGAGCCCTCGGGAACCGGTGCGGGCCCCTCCGGGCGATGTCCGCTCTAGAAGACGTCCGTGCACCACGGCCGGCGCGCCGACCGCAGCAGGGCGTTCGCCGTCCGCAGCGCGCCGGGCCGCTCCTCGCTGATACGGCCCAGCGCCGCCAGCCGGGTGGCCGACTCGTCCCCCAGGTAGAGCGAGCCGAACTCGCTCGCGCCCAGGGTGAGTTCGGCCGAGCGCGTGGTGGGGGCGCAGGTGGCGCCGTCCTCGCCCGCCTCCAGCAGGAAGCGGCCGCCGGCCAGGCCCGCGGGGTCGGTGACCTCCAGCACGAGCGAACCCTCGGCCGGATACGTACGGGCCGTCAGCAGCTCGGGCACGTCCAGCGGCCGCAGCCACAGGAAGTCGGACTGCTCGCGGACCTCGGCGGCGCGCGGGTCACCGAGGTAGTGCGGCAGCAGGTCGTCGGGGGCGCGCCAGCCGGTGTCGATGCGCGTCACCCAGTCGATCGAGCACAGGAAGTGCCACAGGGCGCGCTCGGCGGCCACCGTGGTGGCCGTCATCCGCCGCACGGTGGCGGTGTCCTGCGGGAGCTTGTGCTCCCAGACGTCGTCCGCGGTGTAGGTGAGCAGGCCCTGCACCTCGCCCGAGGCGGCGCGGTAGACCGCGTGGAAGGGCTCCGTCCAGGAGTCCTTGGGCAGCCGGATCGCGCCGGTGTGGCGATCCCACCACTGCGCGCTCAGGTCGATGGCGCCGGGCTGTCCCGCCCGGAAGCGCTCGTGCAGCTCGGGGCCCAGGGCCCGGACCTCGGCGGCGTCGGCGAAGTCGACCCGGCCGCCGTCCTGCGGGCCCGCGTAGCGGCTGTCGAGCCGGGCGCGGGGCACCTCCACGCGCCACCGGGCGAAGGAGGTGGCCGGGCCGAAGCCGTACCGCCCGTAGATCGGGTACTCCGCCGCGACCAGCGACGCCACGATCTCGCCGCGCTCCTTGGCGGCCCGCAGGTCGGCGTCCATCATCCGGCTGAGCAGCCCGCGCCGCCGGTGGGTGGGGGAGACCGTGACCGCCGAGACGGCGTCGGCGGCCACCGCGGCGCCGCCCTCGACCGTCAGCTCCTGGGCGAAGCTGCGGAAGGTGGCCACCCAGCGGCCGTCGCCGTGGGCGCTGTCGTACGCGCCCTGGGTGCGCCGCGGGTCGAATGCCGCGCGGTGGTACTCGATCTCTTCCTTGGAGACGTCCGGCGGCTGGAGGAAGCCGATGCTCTTCGCCCGTAGCCAGCCCGGGAGGTCGTCTTCGCCTACGGTACGGATCTCAACGCTCATGGCGGCCCTCGATGATCGTGATCGCTGCTGCGGCCGGTCCCGGCCGGGTGGGATGCTCAGGTCCGTACGGTAGGCACGCCCCTGTCGGGACGTCGCATGATTTTCCGCGCGAGGGGCGGCCCGGCCGTCGGAATGCCTCGGAGCCGGCCCTAGAAGGCCGCGCGGATCTCGCCCACCTGCTCGGCGCCGCCCCACAGCGGGGCGTTCTCGATGCGGGGGAGCACGGGGGAGTCCAGGCCCATCAGGCGCAGCGCGCGGCCCAGTATCGGGCCCAGCGTGCGGGTGGCGCCATCGTCGATCTTGAAGGCCAGTGCCCGGCCGTCGGGCAGGGCCAGCGCCTGCACGGCCTCGGCGCCCATCTTGGACAGCGTGCCGGGCACCGCCTGCATCAGCCAGGTGTCCGGGCGGCGGGTGCCCGCGACGTACTCGGGGTGGGCGCGCATCGCGTCCGCCACCCGCCGCTCGGGCGTGCCGGGCGCGGCCAGCACGAAGTGCCGGAAGGCGCGGGCCAGGCCGGTCAGCGAGATCGCCATCAGCGGCGCCCCGCAGCCGTCCGTACCGATGTGGTCCACCGTCTCGCCGCTGGCCTCGCGCACACAGTCCAGGACCAGGCGCTGCAGGGGGTGGGAGGCGTCCAGGTAGGAGTCCAGGGGCCAGCCGTTGGCGGCGCAGGCGGCGAGCATCGCGGCGTGCTTGCCGGAGCAGTTCATGGTGATGCGCTCGCGCACGTTCCCGGCCGCCAGGTAGGTCTCCGCCTCCGCGGGGTCCAGCGGCAGGTCCGGCGGGGTCTGCAGCAGGCCGGTGGACAGGCCGTGCTCGGTGAGCATCTTGTACACGAGGTCGAGGTGGAAGGGCTCCCCGGAGTGGCTCGCCGCGGCCAGCGCCAGGCGCTCGCCCGACAGGTCCAGGCCCGCCCGCAGGACGGCCGCGGCCTGCATGGGCTTGTTGGCCGAGCGGGGGAAGACCGGTGCCGTCACATCGCCGAGCGCCCTCTCCACGCTGCCGTCCGCCGCCAGTATCACCATCGACCCCCGATGGCGGCCCTCGACGAAGCCGGAACGTACGACCTCGGCGAGGACGGGGGCTATGCCGGGGGTCTCTCCGGCGGGGGCGTCGGCGGTGCAGGAGGTCATCGTCGGCCTTCCGGGGGTGTGACCGGCTGTCGCCTGCCCCGGAAGGCGTGTGACTCCAGGGTCAGGAGAGCAGGTCGTCTACTTGTGCTTCTCCTTCACGGTACCTGCGGGTGATCTCGGCACTGCAATCGTCGGCGGTCCGCTGGAGGGCCTGACGGCACCGCGAGACCTGCTGCTCGTAGCGCACCAGCCGCGCCATCGCGTCGTGCAGCTCCTGGTCCGTACGGGCCGAGAGGTCGGACAGCTCCACCTCGGCGAGCATGTCCTCGGCCAGCTGCCGGTACTCCTCGCGCAGCGGAGTCCCCAAGGTCACGTGCCGGGCCGAGGAGCGGTGCCGGGAGGGCCCGTCGGCGAGGATCTCCGGGAGCCGGTCCAGCACCGGCAGCAGGTCCGCCACCGGCCCGGCGCAGGGCACCGGGGCGGGAGCCTGGGCGGCCGGTGCCGTACGGTGCGCCAGCTCGGCCCGCAGGATGTCGATCCGCCCCTGGAGCAGGCGGCGCACATAGCTCAGGTCCGCCTCCTCCTGCTGCGAGGTGCGGCGCAGTACCCGCAGGTCGGGCAGGCTCAGCGCGGACAGGTCGGGCTGCGGGGCCGGGCGGAAGCGGTCGCGCTGCAGGGGCGTGCGCTGCGCCCCGGCGGGGCCGGACAGGAACAGCCGGCCGTCGTCGTGGGACGTGGCCGCCACGGGTTCCGGTACGGCGCCGGGCAGCGGCCCCTGCGCGGAGTGCGCCGCGGCCGGGTGCACGGCACCGGGCGGGGTCGTACGGGCGGTTGGTACGGGACCGGGGGTGGGCCCCGAGCCGGCAGTGCTCATCGTCTCTTCCGTCCCCTCGGCCGGTGCGACATCAAGGGCAGGTTGCCCCCTTGAAGACGCCTGGTCCGTCTCGCCGGGGGTTCCGGGGGCCGCGCGACCGAGCCGCATATGTCGCGGTGCCTCCGGGAAATGCAGTTACGCACCGGGTGCACGCATCGTGCCACTCTGGGCGGTCCGCGCGCAGGGCCATGGCACCCGAACGGCCCCGGTGGTAATGCGGCTCCCGGGCGCGCGCGGGGGGCGGGCATCATGGCCTGTATGCGAGCTGTGGTGCAGAGAGTGGACGGCGCGAAGGTCGTCGTGGACGGCGAGACGGTCGGCGAGATCGTGGGTGAGGGGCTGTGCGTGCTGGTCGGGGTCACGCACGAGGACACCGCGCACAAGGCGGCGCAGCTCGCCCGCAAGCTGTGGTCCGTGCGCATCCTGCAGGGCGAGAAGTCCTGCTCGGACACGGACGCGCCGCTGCTCGTCATCAGCCAGTTCACTCTCTACGGTGACGCCCGCAAGGGCCGCCGCCCCACCTGGAACGCCGCGGCGCCCGGGCCGGTGGCCGAGCCGCTCGTGGACGAGGTGGTGGCTCAACTGCGCGCGCTGGGGGCGCGGGTGGAGACCGGGCGCTTCGGCGCCGACATGAAGGTGTCGCTGACCAACGACGGGCCGTTCACGGTGCTGGTCGAGGTCTGACCAGTGCCTTGAGCGGGCCTTGAGCGGGATGTGGCAGGGGCCGCGCCGGGCGGCGGCCCCTACGGCGGCTCACGGGTCGCGGTTGCGCTCGTCGCTGGCGAAGAAGAAGCCGAACGCGGCGCTGGCCAGCGCGACGATCGGAGTGAACACCAGGCTCAGCTCGCGGAAGTCGTCGCTCTTGAAGTGCGTCCAGTGGCTGAAGACCAGCGCCAGGCTGGGGATGACCGCGAGGACGCCGACCAGCACCAGCAGACCCCGCGCGAGGGTGCGCCGGGTCTCGTTCATGTGCTCCTGCTTGCTGAACTTCAGCCACTCGTCGGTCGCCAGCCCCTGCGCGGACGGGAGGACGTTCTCGACCAGCTCCGCCGGAACGGCGGGCGGGGCGGGAGCGCTGTTGCCGTCCGTGGTGGCGGCGGGCCGCAGGAACTCGACGCTCAGCCCCTCGCCGGGCGGCGGATCGTGCTCGATCAGTGCGTCGGGCCCCTCCGGCGGGCCGCCGGAGGGGCCGGCCCCGCCGCGGGCTCCGCCCTGATCAGTCATGCCCGTCGCACTCCTGCTGTTCGGGGTCGCAGGGCTGCAGATGCATCGGCGGGCCGATGTGGTGCCAAGGCGCGCGGTCCGGCAAGGGTTCCTCGTCCTCCCGCATCAGGGTGTGGATGCCGCTCAGCCCCGGGTCGGCGTCGTCCGGATCGATCAACTCACCCAGGCCTTCGGGGAGTTCCGGCACGCTGCGGAGCTGATCGGCATTGTGCCACTCGTCGTACGGGCTGATGTAGCCGACCTTGACGTTCCGGCAGACCACCACGGCGCCGCCGGGCTGCGGCACCCGTCGCGCTGTCGTCCGCTCCGCTAACTCGGGAGGCTCGTCGCGTGCAGGGCTCTGGTCGTCCATGCGCAGGTGGCCCCTCCTGTGTTGCTCCGGGGCGCAGATTTCCCGCTGTGGCTCGCGACGGCGGGATACGGAGCGCCCCCCAAGCTCCGCTCGGGGGGCAGCGTACCACGCGCCATGCGCCTGAGTGCAGTATTCTGTCAGTACGCGATGCACATCGGATGTGTATCTGTGACGCACTCGATGCTCATCGCGTGAGGATTTGCTTGACACGGCGTGTGCCGGTCGCCATGATGAATACATCCGTTCCGCCGGGACCGGGCTCGGGAGGTTGGCTTGTGACAGGTCATACGCGCACGCCCTGACCGCTCCTGATGACGTGGGTTGCCGTCCCGGCCGGTACTTCGCTTCGGCGTCTTCGATACGACGCGGCCGAGCTGATACGTGATGACGTGGATGATTCGTGATTCGACTTGAGGGGCCCTGGCATGGCTGAACACCGGACCGAGACGCAGGCCGCCGCCGACAGTGACACTCAGGTCACGCGGCTGAGCGTGAACATCAACGCGGAGACGGCCGCCAAGCTCCGTTGGTACAAGGAGAACAAGGGCATCTCGATCACGGAGACGGTGCGTCGCGCCGTGGCGCTGCTGGATCTTGTGGAGCGCGAGACCGCGAACGGCAACGAGGTGCTGCTCAAGTCCCGTGACGGCAAATCGGTTCGCCAGCTCTGGCTGGTGTGAACCGCACTTTTTCGTGTCCGCGGCCGGCTCGGGGCTCAGCCCGGAGCCGGCCTGCGCATGGGCGCCGGCCGCACCGGCCGGGATCATCGGTTGTTCATCCGCCCGTGCTCTCGCTCAGGGCTCGACGACGACTTCCTGGGCCGCCGCGGTGCCGTCCGCGATCAGCTGCGCGTCCAGCGGCACATTGCGCTTGACGAGCGCCAGCGCGATCGGCCCCAGCTCGTGGTGGCGGGCCGAAGTGGTCACGAACCCCAGCTGGCGGCCCTCCTCGCCGTCCGAGGCCAGCCGTACGGGCGCCCCGTGGGCGGGCAGCTTGACCTCGCTGCCGTCCAGGTGCAGAAAGACCAGCCGGCGCGGTGGCTTGCCCAGGTTCTGCACCCGGGCGACGGTCTCCTGGCCGCGGTAGCAGCCCTTTTGCAGATGGACGGCGGTGCCCAGCCAGCCCAGCTCGTGCGGGATGGTGCGGTGGTCGGTCTCCAGGCCCAGGCGCGGGCGGTGCGCCTCCACGCGCAGCGCCTCCAGGGCCAGTACGCCGACGGCCGGGCCGTGTGCGGCGGCGAAGGACTCCAGCGAGGCGCGCGGCAGGAACAGGTCGCGGCCGTGCGGGGTCTCCCGTACGACCGAACCCTGGGGCGCCTCGGTGATCGACCCGGCGGGCAGATGCACGACGGCGAAGTCCTCGGTGCGGTCGGCCACTTCGACCCGGTAGAAGAACTTCATGCTCTCCAGGTAGGAGATCAGCGCTTCCTGGTCGCCCGGCTCGGTGTGCAGCCAGGTCGTCTCCCCGTCGTCGACCAGGTAGAGCGCGTGCTCGATGTGGCCGTTGGCGGAGAGGATCAGCGCTTCGGTGGCCTGGCCCGGCGGCAGGTCGCTGACGTGCTGGGTGATGAGCAGGTGCAGCCAGCTGAGGCGTTCGGGACCGCTGACGGCGATGACGCCGCGGTGCGAGAGGTCCACGAAGCCCGAGCCGTCGGCAAGGGTGCGCTGCTCGCGGAAGAGGTCGCCGTAATGCGCGGCCACGCCTTCGTCGGGCGCCTCGGCGGGGACGGCACCAGGCAGCGACAGCAGGGGACTGGCAGAGGAATGTCGCAGCATGATCCCCAGCCTACGACTCGGCGCCCGGAGCCTGTTGTGTCCTGCCGCACTTCCCGCACCGGCCGAAGATCGCGAAGTGCTTCAGGTCGGTGTCGAAGTCGAAGCGCTCGCGCAGCATCGCCGTGAACGGCTCGGCCACCGACAGATCGGCCTCGATGACTTCCGTGCAGTCCCGGCACACCAGGTGGATGTGGTGGTGCCGGTCGGCGAGGTGGTAGGTGGGGGCGCCGTGCCCGAGGTGGGCATGGCTGACCAGGCCCAGCTCCTCCAGCAGCTCCAGCGTGCGGTAGACGGTGGAGATGTTCACACCGCCCGCCGTCTTGCGGACCTCGGTGAGGATGTCGTCGGGCGTCGCGTGTTCGAGCCGGTCCACGGCCTCCAGCACGAGCTGGCGCTGAGGGGTCAGGCGGTACCCGCGCTTGCGTAGGTCGCTTTGCCAGTCGGTGGTCACCACGCTCCCAGTGTAGGAGGGCGCGGCGCCGCGGGAGGCCCGTCGGAGCGCCGGGCCCCGGCGGCGGGGGAGCGCGCGGGCGCTCAGCCGGTGCGTACCTTCTTCAGGTACGCGGCCAGGGAGGCGATGGCCGCGGGGTTGCGGGGGCTCTCCACGAGGTCGGCGTAGTCCAGCACGAAGATCCGGTCGTTCTTGATCGCGGAGACGTTGGCGAGCGGCCCGTAGGACTTCAGGAACGCCTTCTTCTGCTCGGCGCTGGTGTCGCCGTAGTCGTTGATCACGATGACCTCGGGGTCGCGCTCGACGACGGACTCCCAGCCCACCGTCGTCCAGGAGTCCTTGAGGTCCTTCATGACGTGGTCGCCGCCGGCCTTGGTGATGATGTCGTGCGGCCCGGCGTAGCGGCCCGAGGTCATGGGCTTGTCGCGGCCGTCGTCGTAGAGGAAGACCGAGGGCCGCTTGCCGTCCTTGGGCACCTGCGCCTGCGCGTCGGCCACCTGCTGCTTGTACTTCTTGATCAGCGCGGTGGCCCGGTCCTCGACGTCGAAGATCTTCCCCAGGGTCTCCAGGTCGGTGTAGAGCGCCTCCAGGGGCGGCATCACCCCGCGGGAGGAGGCGCTGGTGCCGTTGCGGCAGGACTCGGTCAGCACGTAACTGCCGATGCCGAGCTTCTTCAGGGAGGCCGGGGTGACGTTGTTGTCCTCGCCGAAGCCGTAGTTCCAGCCCGCGAAGACCAGGTCGGCCTTGGCGTCCAGGGCGATCTCCTTGCTGATCGGCTTCTTGGACAGCCAGGGCACCTTGTCGTAGGCCGTGCGCCAGGCCACGGCGTCGATGCGGCCCCGGTACTCGGGCATGACATAGCCCGCCATGTGGTCCTGAAGGCCCAGCGCGAACATGATGTCGGCGATGCCCACGTCGTTGGTGACCACCCGCTTCGGGGCCTTGTCGTACGTCGTCCTCACCCCGCAGTTCTCGATGGTGACGGGGTAGTGCCCGGCGGCCTCGGCGGGCGCGTCCTCGGCGGCGACCTTGGCGCCGCAGCCGGTGAGGGCGGCGAGGGCGAGGGTGGTGAGTGCGGCGGTGGTACGGCGGAGCATGACAGGCGGTCCTCTTAGGGGTTCAGGCGGTCGAACAGCAGCTGTACGGCGCCGGTTTCGGGGTGCGGGACGCGGTGCGCGCGCACCCGGAAGACCTCGGCGAGCAGGTCGGGGGTCAGCACGTCGTACGGGGCGCCGCCGGCGACGATGCGGCCGCCGGCGATGACGTACAGGTCGTCGCAGTGCAAGGCGGCCAGGTTCAGGTCGTGCAGCGCCGTCAGGACGGTCAGCCCGCCCTCGGGCCCGGTGCGCCCCCAGCCCCGTACCAGGGAGAGCACCTCCAACTGCTGGGCGATGTCCAGGTGGTTGGTGGGCTCGTCCAGGACGAGGACCCGCGGCTGCTGGGCCAGTGCGCGGGCGATCAGCACCCGCTGCTTCTCGCCGCCGGACAGGCTCAGGAAGCCGCGCGCGGCCAGGTGTCCCGCGCCGACCTTCGCCAGCACCTCGGAGCACAGCGCCTCGTCCGCCGCGCTCGGCCGCCCGCTGGCGCGCTGGTGCGGCAGCCGACCCATGGCCACGACCTCGGTGACGGTGAAGTCGAACTCGGTGGTGGCCTCCTGGGGCAGCGCTGCCAGCAGCCGCGCGCCCTCGCGGGCCGTCATGGCGTGCAGGTCCGCGCCGTCCAGACGCACCGCGCCCGCGGCCGGGCGCAGCGCCCGGTAGACGCAGCGCAGCAGGGTGGACTTGCCGCTGCCGTTGGGCCCGACCAGCCCGACGACCCGGCCGCTGCCGGCCCGCAGGGTGATGTCCCGTACGAGCCGGGCGCCCGCCACGTCCACGGACAGGTCGTCGACGGTGAGGTCCATTACTTGCTCCCTCCGAAGCTGTAGCCGCGCCGCCGCATCAGCAGGATGAAGCAGGGCACGCCGACGACGGCGGTGATGGCGCCCACCGGGAGTTCGGCGGGGGCCAGCAGGACGCGGGAGAGGATGTCCACCCACACCAGCAGGACGGCGCCCAGCAGCGGGGCGATCGCCAGTACCCGGCGGTGGTCGGCGCCGACCAGCATGCGGGCGACGTGCGGCACCATCAGGCCGACGAAGCCGATCGCGCCGCTGACGGCGACCACGGCGCCGGTGACGGCCGCGGAGACCACGAACAGCTCGCGGCGCAGCCGCTGCGGGTCGACGCCGAGCGCGGCGGCGGTCTCGTCGCCCATGGCCAGGGCGTTGAGGCGGCCCGCGGACAGCAGGAGGTGGACCAGTGCGCCGGCGACCGCGGCGGCGGCGATCGGCACCGAGGCCCAGCCGGCCCCGCTCAGGCTGCCCAGCAGCCACATCATGGCCGAGCGGGCGGCCTCGCCGCGGTCGGCGGCGAAGACCATCAGCGTGGTGATGGCGGAGAAGCCGTAGTACATCGCGGTGCCGGTCAGGACCAGGCGCAGCGGGGTCAGGCCGTGGGCGGTGCGGGCCGCGGCGTAGATCAGCGCCATGGCGATCAGGGCCGAGGCGAAGGCGGAGGCGGACAGCGCCCACACGCCCAGGGCGCCGAGCGCGCCGAAGAGCATCACGGCGTTGGCGCCGACGGCCGCGCCCGAGGAGATGCCGAGCACGAAGGGGTCGGCGAGCGCGTTGCGCACCAGGGCCTGGACGGCGACGCCGATGGCGGACAGCCCGGCGCCGACGACGGCGGCCAGGACGGCGCGCGGGAAGCGCAGTTCCCACACGATGGTGTAGGCGGAGACCTCGTCCGCCGCGATGGCGGAGCCGGTCAGCCCGGCCTTGAGGAAGCCCAGCACCTCGCCCCAGGTCAGGCCGGAGGAGCCCAGCCCCACGCCGCAGACCAGGGAGATCAGCAGGGCCAGCGCGAGCGCGGCCACCAGGGGCGGTACGGGCAGCCGCCGCGCGGGCGGCCGGGCGCCGCCGGGCGCATCGGCCGCTTCGGGGTCGCCGGGTGTGGCCTGGGTGGATATCGCCACGGGGCGGTCCGCCTTCGGCTCGGGCCGCCGGTCTGCGTACAGGAGCGGCGCGAGGAGGCGACGGCGTCCCCTCGCAGTCCGCGGCGAGTTGGTCAGGAGCGCACGCCGCCGCGGGTGATCGGGCTCGCGGCCCCCGAGGCCTGTCTCCGGGGGCCGTCCACCGTTGCGGGTCAGCGCCGGATTCTCACCGGACTTCCCCCGCGGGGCGCGTATGAAGCTGTGTACGGGGCCGGGGCAAGACCCCGGCCGGGGCGGCTCAGCCCTGGTAGGGGGTGCCGTCCGGGTTGAAGAAGGAGACGCCGTCCGGGGTGTCCTCCGGAAGGTTCTGCGCCCACTCCTGCAGGTCGTGAACCTTCTTCAGGTGCGCGGACATGTACGGGCGCAGCGGCACCTCGGGGGTGGCCTTCTCGCCGACCCACATCAGGTCGCTGTTGACGTAGCCGTACAGCCGCTTGCCGCCGCTGTAGGGGCCCGAGGCGGCGGTGCGCGCCACGGCGTCGGTGGCCAGGTCGATCTGCGGCTTCTGGTCGGCCAGCTCGCCGTACCAGACCTCCGCGATGCCGCCGTCACGGATCATGACGACCTCGACCTTGCGGTCCTTGTCGATGCGCCAGAAGCCGGACTCGGTCTCCAGCGGGCGGACCTTCTTGCCCTCGCCGTCGAGCACCCAGCTGTGCGAGGTGTACTCGAGGAAGTCGCGGCCGTCGTGGGTGAAGGTGACTTCCTGGCCGAAGTTGCACTTCTCGGTGCCCGGGAAGTCCGCGACGCCGGCGCCCTCCCACTTGCCGAGGAGGAAGACGAGGGGCACGAGGGACGGGTTCAGGTCGGACGGGATCTCGATCATGAGCTCAGGCGATCTTTAGAGGGCGGAGGGTGTGGGGAGGGCGCGGTCTCAGCGCTGGCCCTGGTACAGCTTCTTCCAGGTCAGGCCGGCAAAAGCGACGACGGCGACGCCGACCAGGACGAGCAGGGTGGTGAAGACTGCCTCAAGCACGAGCGCGCTCCTCGGACGGAGTGAGGTATTACGGACCGGGAGCGAGTCTAGTCGGCGGGGGTGGCGGCGGCGCTGTGAGGTGTGCCGCGCCCGGGTCCGGCGGCCCCGGAGCCGCTCTAGAGTGCAGCCATGGCGAAGAAGCTCGTGATCAAGGTGACGGCGGGCGCGGACGCGCCCGAGCGGTGCTCGCAGGCGTTCACGGTGGCGGCGGTGGCCGTGGCCAGCGGGGTGGAGGTCTCCCTGTGGCTGACGGGGGAGTCCGCGTGGTTCGCGCTGCCGGGGCGGGCGGCCGAGTTCGAGCTGCCGCACGCGGCGCCGCTGCCGGATCTGATCGACGGCATCACGGCGGGCGGCGGCACGATCACGGTGTGCACGCAGTGCGCGGCCCGCCGGGACATCGAGGAGAAGGATCTGATCGAGGGCGCGCGGATCGCCGGGGCGCAGGTCTTCGTCAGCGAGGCCATGGCCGACGGGGTGCAGGCGCTGGTCTACTGACCGCCCGCTCTCAGCGGGGGCGGTGGTCGTCCAGCTCGCGCCACCAGCGGTCGGACTCGGGGTCGCCGGACTCGTCCCACCAGCGCTCGCCGGGCTCGCGGCGGTTGGCGACGACCGCCGCGACGGGCGGGATGACCATGGCGATTACGCACATCGCCACGGCGGCGGGCACGGACCAGATCCGCACGACGCCCCAGGCCAGGACGAACAGCCCGATGCACAGCGCCATCATGGCGAAGTACCAGCGGTGACGGCGGTGCGCTGCGGGCCCGCTGCGGTGCGCGTACATAAGTCCACGGTAAGTCCGCCACCCCGCACAGCAGAAGGGCCGCACCCCCGGCCAAGGCGTCCAACCCCCTGGGGTGCGGCCCTCCGGCCGTACAGAAGCCGTGTCCCGGACAGGTCGCGTCCTGGAAGCTGAGTCCCGGACGGCCGTGTCTCAGACGGCGATGGCGACCTCCGCCAGGCCGCCCTGCTGGGCGACGACGGTGCGGTCCGCGGTGCCGCCGGGCACCAGCGCGCGCAGCGTCCAGGTGCCCTCGGCCGCGTAGAAGCGGAACTGTCCGGTCGCGGAGGTGGGGACCTCGGCGGTGAACTCGCCGGTGCTGTCCAGGAGTCGGACGTACCCGGTGACGGGCTCGCCGTCGCGGGTCACGCTGCCCTGGATGGTCGTCTCACCCGGCTTGATCGTCGAGGCGTCGGGGCCGCCTGCCTGTGCTCCACACATAGGGGTACTTCCTTGGGGTTCGGGGGAGGGGAAGCGAACGGGCCGCTGGGACTACTTGGCCGCGCCCAGCTCGATCGGGACGCCGACCAGGGAGCCGTACTCGGTCCAGGAGCCGTCGTAGTTCTTGACGTTGGTCTGGCCGAGCAGCTCGTGCAGCACGAACCAGGTCAGCGCGGAGCGCTCGCCGATGCGGCAGTAGGCGATGGTGTCCTTGGCCAGGTCGACCGACTCCTGCTCGTACAGCGCCTTGAGCTCGTCGTCGGACTTGAAGGTGCCGTCGTCGTTGGCGTTCTTGGACCAGGGGATGTTGCGGGCGCTGGGCACGTGGCCGGGGCGCTGCGACTGCTCCTGGGGGAGGTGCGCCGGGGCGAGCAGCTTGCCGCTGAACTCGTCGGGGGAGCGGACGTCGACCAGGTTGAGGGTGCCGATCGCGGCCACGACGTCGTCGCGGAAGGCGCGGATGGCGGTGTTCTGGGCCTTGGCCTTGTAGTCGGTGGCCGGGCGCCGGGGCACCTGGTCGCCGTCTACCAGGTCGCGGGAGTCCAGCTCCCACTTCTTGCGGCCGCCGTCCAGGAGCTTGACGCTGCCGTGGCCGTAGAGCTTGAAGTACCAGTAGGCGTACGACGCGAACCAGTTGTTGTTGCCGCCGTAGAGGACGACGGTGTCGTCGTTGGCGATGCCCTTGGCGGAGAGCAGCTTCTCGAAGCCCTCCTGGTCGACGAAGTCGCGGCGCACCGGGTCCTGGAGGTCCTTCTTCCAGTCGATGCGCACCGCGTTCTTGATGTGGTTCTTGTCGTAGGCCGAGGTGTCCTCGTCCACCTCGACGATGACCACCTTGGGGTCGTCGATGTGGGCCTCGACCCAGTCGGCGTCCACGAGGACGTCGCTACGGCTCATGTTCTTCTCCTCCGGGGCAGTTGCGGACTTGCACGCGTACGCCGGTGCGCGCGGCGGCTGGGGAGGTGCGCGCGGCGCTGTGCGGGTGGGGCGGGATGGCGCGAGGGGCCTCAAGGGGCCGGAAAAGGACGGGAGTTGAGCTGTCCCGTCAGGCAGCGCGACAGAGCATGGCGGCGACGCGGCACAGGTCGACTGCCCGCCGCTTCGTGAGATCCGCCTGTTGCCTCATGGGTCCGATCGTAGGGACGGACCGTCGGGCGTGTCACCGGTGTGTTGAATGGTGAGACGCATTCGTCCGGGATGTGGGATGCGAGAGAGGCCGGAGGGCGTACGGGCCGGGGGCGGGGCGGCGCCGGGAGGCAGGCGTCTGGGGTGCGGACGGTGCTGTCTCAGCGTACGGACGGCGGTGCGGCCTTCAGAGGCGTCGCAGGTCAGCCCCGGGCCGTACGGCCCCGGTCAGCCCTTGAGCCGTACGTCCTTGCCGGTGGCCGAGATCGAGATGCCGTCGGGTGTGGTCTCGACCCGGTCCAGCTTGAGATTGCCGGGCAGCTGGGAGAGCTTCCAGTCGTGGTCGGTCTGCGCGCGCACCTGCGACTCGCAGCCGGGCAGGGCCGAGCACAGCGCGGGGACCTTGTCGGCGCGCAGCCGGACCGTGTCGCCGTTGACGGTGCTGACCGTGCCGGTGACCTCCAGCGACTTCAGCAGCTCGACGGCCGGGGTGATCTTGACCTGGCTGCGGCCGTTCTTCTCGCCCGCATAGCTGACCTGGACGTTGCGGCCCGAGGCCTTGGTCAGGTCGGCGTAGCTCAGGCGGGCGCTGCCGGTGGCGCTGGCCGCGCTCTCGATGGAGGAGAAGTCGCTGGTCAGCTTGACGTCGTGGAACTGTGCCGTCAGCTTCTCGATGCGCAGGGTGTGCCCCTCGGCGCTGGCCTGGACCCCGCCCAGCTCGGCGTCGACCTCGTCCAGCGAGCGGCTCGCGACCTGGGTCAGGAAGGGGAAGCCCTTGATGGAGACCTCGGGGGTTTGGTCGAGCCCCTGGCTGCTGCGGATCTTGTCCGCGGCCTTGTCCTCGGCGATGTTCACCGCGACGCGGTCGGCGACCACGAACAGGGCGCCGAATATGACGACGACGAACAACAGCACTCGTAGAGCGCGCATAGAACCACTTCCCCACAGGGCCGGTTCCCGGCCGCTTCCGCTTTCCGCTTGCCTCTTGGTTGGACGCCGATTTGGGGGGCTCGGTTTTCTCCGGTCCCGGATTTTCCTATTACGGCCGGTCCGGCCACCCGCCCTCTCGTACGGGCCCAGCGTCCGTGAGCCTAACCGGAGGCGGGCGCCGCACTCCGCCCCGTACGGATGGAAACATCACATCCGTACGGAGCGGAGTGGCGGTCGGCCGCGGGCCGTCTGCGACGCATGCCGATACGGCCCCGCGCCCCTGAGGGGCGCCCCCTCATGGGGCGCCGCTCAGCCGAGCGCGCGCCCGAGGACGTACACCGCCGGGGCGGCCAGGGCCAGGGGGAGGGCGACGCCCGCCGTCATGTGCACAAAGCGGGACGGGTAGTCGTAGCTGGCCACCCGCAGGCCGATCAGCGCGCAGGCGCCGGCCGCCAGGCCCAGAAGCGCGCCGGAGGCCCCCAGGTCGGTGAGCTGTCCTGCCGCGATGCCCGCGCCGGTGGCGGCCAGCAGCGCGACCACGACGGAGGCGGCGGAGGGCAGCGGCAGGGCGCGGGCGAGGGCCGCCACGGCCACACCGGCGGCGCCGACCACCACCGCGTCGGCGTCGGCGGCCAGCTGCCCGGCGGCCAGGACCGTCAGGGCGGTGGAGGCCAGGCCCGCGGTCAGCGCGTACATCCGCTCGTCCGCGCTGCTGCGGTTGCGCAGCTGCAGGACCAGGACGAACAGGCACCACACGCCCAGCGTGCCGATGGCGACGACCGGCGCGCTCTCGCGGTCGGTGGCCAGCAGCGCGATGTCGGCGGTCAGGCCCGCGAGGAAGGCCAGCGCGATGCCCTGGCGGGCGGGCCACATGCCGTTGAGGCGGAACCAGCCGGCCGCCGTGACGGCCTGCAGCAGCGCCACCGGGACGGCCAGTACCGGGCGGGCCAGCGGCGCGGTGAGCGCGAGCAGCAGCGCCAGGACGGCGGTGAGCGCGGCGGGCTTGAAGCCCGGCGGGATGATCGGCGAGCGGCCCTCGGCGCGGGCGCGCTGGTTGGGCGCCAGCCGCGACAGGTCGACGGGGGCCTCGGGGCGGCTGCCGGTGTCCGAGGGGGCGGGTGCGGGGGTCGCGGCGGGCTCCTGGGGTGCGGGGGCGGGCCGGGGGGCGGCCTGCTGGGGCGGGAGGTAGGCGGTCTCGGCGGCGTCGGAGCCCATCTCCGGCTCCCGGATCGCCGCCTGGACGCTGGTGTCCCAGGTCGGCGCGCTCCAGATCTGGGTCTGGGGGCCGTCGTCCTGGGGGGCGGGGGTGTGCGGCGCGCGGTGGTCGGCCGGGGGCTGCTGCTGGCCGTCCTGCGGGTAGCCGTAGCCGTCCTGGCGGCCGGGCTGCCCGGCGGTGGGCCAGGACACCGGGCCCGGGGCGTGGTGCTGCTGGCGCTGGGCCTGCGGCTGGTGCTGCTGGGCCTGAGGCTGGTGCTGCTGCTGGGCGTACGGGTCGTAGGCCTGGCGCTCGTGCGTCGGCTGCCCCGGCAGGTGTCCGTGGGCCGCCGGGTGCGGCGCCTGCTGCCCGTACGAGGGCTCGCCGTACGCCTGTTGTGCGTACGGCTCCCCGCCGTAGGAGCCCTGACCGTACGCATCCTGTCCGTAGGAGCCCGGCCCCTGCGGCGAGGCCGCGGGCAGGTCCTGGTGCTGCGCCTGGCCGTAGTGCTGCTGGTCGTAGGGCTCGTACGGGCCCGGCTGCCCTTCGTAGGGCTGGTGCGGATCGTAGGGATCGCGCGGTTGGCTGTTGCTCATGGTCTTGGGATCACCCTCCTGCGAACGGCGGGAGGACCTCGACCGTGCCGCCCTCGGCCAGCCGCACACTCGCGTGGTCGCGGGTGCCGACCGGGTCGCCGTCCACCAGGAACGAGCAGCGCAGCAGGACGCGGGCGAACTCCGGGTTCGCCGCGTGTGCCGCGCGGGCCAGCTCCAGCGCCTCGGCGAGCGTCGCCGCCGCGTACGGCTCCTCGGCCGTACCGGCGGCGGCCTTGGCCGCTGCCCAGTAGCGCACGGTGCCGGTTACGGTGCCAGTGGTTGTCACGGCTCCCTCTTCTCCGTCGTTGCCGCCCTCCATGATGGCGCACGCCGTGGACGCCCAGGTTCCGTCCGTTTCCGGGCAAGTTCTGGCAAAGCCTGCCGGGACGACCCCGTACGGCCGGGGATATTCGATTGCCGTCCGAAACTGCTCGCATAGGCTCGACAGGTGTTGGTCCG
Source organism: Streptomyces sp. UF-297 (assembly GCF_058245575.1). Taxonomy (NCBI): domain Bacteria; kingdom Bacillati; phylum Actinomycetota; class Actinomycetes; order Kitasatosporales; family Streptomycetaceae; genus Streptomyces; species Streptomyces sp. UF-297. The sequence continues at coordinate 29,802 of NZ_JBSIBZ010000083.1, forward strand.
ACTCGCGCGGGCGCATCTTCGGCCCCATAGGCGCTCCATATCCCTGATCGTGCTGCTGCAGCTGATACAGACGCTGGCCACGCTGTATCTGCCCACCCTCAACGCCGACATCATCGACAGCGGGGTGGTGAAGGGCGACACCGGATACATCCTGCGCATGGGCGGCTTCATGGTCGCCGTCACCCTCCTCCAGGTCGCCTGCGCCATCGGCGCCGTCTACTTCGGGGCCCGTACGGCCATGGCGCTGGGGCGCGACATCCGCCTCGCCGTCTTCGACCGGGTCCAGTCCTTCTCCTCCCGCGAGATGGGCAAGTTCGGCGCCCCCTCGCTGATCACCCGCACCACCAATGACGTCCAGCAGGTCCAGATGCTGGTGCTGATGACGTTCACGATGATGGTCGCGGCGCCGATCATGTGCGTGGGCGGCGCGGTGATGGCGCTCAACCAGGATGTGCCGCTCTCCGGGCTGCTGCTGGTCATCGTCCCGCTGCTCGGCATCTTCGTCTCGCTCATCATCCGTCAGATGCGCCCGCTCTTCCGCGGGGTCCAGGAGCGCATCGACACCGTCAACCGCGTGCTGCGCGAGCAGATCACCGGCATCCGCGTCATCCGCGCCTTCGTGCGCGACCGGCACGAGCGGGAGCGCTTCAAGGGCGCCAACACCGACCTCTTCGACATCTCCGTGCGCGCCGGGCGCCTGATGTCGACGATGTTCCCGCTGGTCATGCTGATCGTGAACCTCTCCAGCGTGGCCGTGGTGTGGTTCGGCGGATTCCGTATCGACAGCGGCGGGATGCAGATCGGCGCGCTGACGGCGTTCCTGAGCTACCTGATGTACATCTTCATGTCGATCATGATGGCGACGTTCATGGTCATGATGCTGCCGCGGGCCGAGGTGTGCGCCGAGCGCATCCAGGAGGTGCTCGGCACCGACACCAGCGTCACCCCGCCCGCCGACCCCGTCACCGAGCTGCGCCGGCACGGCGAACTGGAGCTGCGCGGCGTGGAGTTCCGCTTCCCCGGCGCCGAGGAGCCGGTCCTGAAGGACATCTCCTTCCTGGCCAGGCCCGGCGAGACGACCGCCGTCATCGGCTCCACCGGCAGCGGCAAGTCCACCCTCCTCGGGCTCGTACCGCGGCTGTTCGACGCCACCGGCGGCACGGTGCTGGTCAACGGCGAGGACGTACGCGACCTGGCGCCCGAGACGCTGGCCTCGGTCGTCGGGTTCGTGCCGCAGAAGCCGTACCTCTTCTCCGGGACGGTGGCCAGCAATCTGCGCTACGGCAACCCGCAGGCCAGCGACGAGGAGCTGTGGCACGCGCTGCGCACCGCGCAGGCGAGCGACTTCGTCGAGCGGATGGAGGGCGGGCTGCAGGCGCCCGTCGCGCAGGGCGGCGGCAATGTCTCCGGCGGGCAGCGCCAACGCCTGGCCATCGCGCGGGCGTTGGTGTGCCGGCCGGAGATCTACCTCTTCGACGACTCCTTCTCGGCGCTGGACTACGCCACCGACGCCGCGCTGCGCGCCGCGCTCGCCCAGGAGACGGAGCGGGCGACCGTGGTGATCGTCGCGCAGCGGGTCTCCACCATCCGCGGCGCCGACCGGATCGTGGTCCTGGACGAGGGCCGGGTGGTGGGCATGGGTACGCACACCGAGCTGATGGACGGCAACGAGACCTACCGGGAGATCGTGCTCTCCCAGCTCACCGAGCAGGAGGCGGCGTGACCACCGCGGACAAGGGCGCGAGCCTGGAGAAGGGCGCGGGGCCGGAGGACGGCGTGGCCGCGGCCCCGCAGCGCAGGGGCCCGGCGCCGGCCGCCGGCCCGGCGCGCTTCATGGGCGGCCAGCCCACCGAGAAGTCCATGGACTTCAAGGGGTCGGGCAAGCGGCTGCTGCGGCAGATGCGGCCGGAGCGCGGGATCATCACCCTCGCGCTGGTGTTCAGCGTGCTCAGCGGCGCGCTGATGGTGCTGGGGCCCAAAGTCCTCGGCCACGCCACCGACTTGATCATGTCGGGCGTCATCGGGCGGCAGCTGCCCGAGGGCCTGTCCAAGGCCGAGGCCATCGCCCATCTGCGCCAGGACGGGCAGGGCGGGCTGGCCGACATGCTCGGCGCGATGCCCGTCGTGCCGGGCCAGGGCATCGACTTCGGCGCGGTGGGCACCGTACTGATGTGGGTGCTGGCCATCTACGTCGGCGGTTCGCTCTTCGGCCTGCTGCAGGCCCGGATCGCCACCGTGGTCGTGCAGCGCGCCGTCTTCCGGCTGCGCGAGCAGGTGGAGGAGAAGATCGGCCGGCTGCCGCTGAGCTACTTCGACAAGCAGCAGCGCGGCGAGGTGCTCTCGCGGGCCACCAACGACATCGACAACGTCCAGCAGACGCTCCAGCAGACCCTCAGCCAGATCGTCACCTCGCTGCTGACGATCCTGGGCGTGCTGGCGATGATGTTCTGGATATCCCCGCTGCTGGCACTGGTCGCGCTGGTCACCGTGCCGGTGTCGGTGCTGGTCGCCACGAAGATCGGCAAGCGGGCGCAGCCGCAGTTCGTGCAGCAGTGGAAGTCCACCGGCAAGCTCAACGCGCACGTCGAGGAGATGTACACCGGACACGCGCTGGTGAAGGTCTTCGGGCGGCAGAAGGAGTCCGCCGAGGCCTTCCGCGAGCAGAACGAGGCGCTGTACCGGGCGGGCTTCAAGGCCCAGTTCATCTCCGGGATCATCCAGCCCGCGATGATGTTCATCGGCAACCTCAACTACGTACTGGTGGCCGTGGTCGGCGGGCTGCGGGTCGCCTCCGGCTCCCTGTCCATCGGTGACGTACAGGCCTTCATCCAGTACAGCCGCCAGTTCAGCCAGCCGCTCACCCAGGTCGCCTCGATGGCCAACCTGGTGCAGTCCGGCGTCGCCTCGGCCGAGCGGGTCTTCGAGCTGCTGGACGCCGAGGAGCAGGCCCCCGACCCGGTCCGTCCGGCCCGCCCCGAGAACGTCACCGGGCGCGTCGACTTCGAAAAGGTCTCCTTCCGCTACGACGCGGACAAGCCGCTCATCGAGGACCTGTCGCTGTCGGTACGGCCCGGACAGACCGTCGCCATCGTCGGCCCGACCGGCGCGGGCAAGACCACCCTGGTCAACCTGCTCATGCGGTTCTACGAGGTCAGCGGCGGCCGGATCACCCTGGACGGCGTCGACATCGCCGCCATGTCCCGCGAGGAGCTGCGCTCCGGCATCGGCATGGTCCTGCAGGACACCTGGCTCTTCGGCGGCACGATCGCGGAGAACATCGCCTACGGGGCGCCCGAGGGCATCTCGATGGACAAGATCGTCGAGGCGGCGAAGGCCACCCACGTCGACCGGTTCGTACGGACCCTGCCCGACGGCTACGACACCGTCATCGACGAGGAGGGCGACAACGTCTCCGTCGGCGAGAAGCAGCTGATCACCATCGCGCGGGCCTTCCTGGCCGAGCCGGCCATCCTCGTCCTGGACGAGGCCACCAGCTCGGTGGACACCCGCACCGAGGTCCTCATCCAGCACGCGATGGCCCAACTGCGCACCGGCCGCACCAGCTTCGTCATCGCCCACCGCCTGTCCACGATCCGCGACGCCGACGTCATCCTCGTCATGGAATCCGGCTCCATCGTCGAACAGGGCTCCCACGAGGCCCTCCTGGCGGCGGACGGCGCCTACGCCCGCCTGTACGCGGCCCAGTTCGCGGAGGCGGTCGCACCGGCGGAGTGATCCGCCGCGCATTCGGCCTGCCCGCCCCCCCACCCCCGAACCCACCCCCCGCCCCCTCCCCTTTGGGGAGGAGGGGGAGGGGGCGGGGGAGCCGCCCTGGGCTTCCCCTTTGGGGAGGAGGGAGGGGGCGGGGGAGCCGCCCTGGGCCTCCCCTTTGGGGAGGAGGGAAGGGGTGGGGGAGCCGCCCGCGGTGATCCGCCGGGTCACGCGTGGGCGGTGAGCCAGGTGCTGATGCGGGCCAGGAGCTCCGGGGAGGCGGCGTTTTCGGCGTGGCCGAAGCCGGGTTCGAGCCAGAGGGTGGTGGTGGCCGGGTTCGCGGCGGCGGCGAGCATGTGGGGGTGGTCCACGGGGAAGTAGGGGTCGCGGTCGCCGTGGACGATCAAGAGGGGGGTGGGGGCGATGGCGGGGACGGCGGCCACGGGGGAGAGGGGGACGGGGTTCCAGTCCTCGGGGTGGATACGGGTGTGCAGGCCGAGGCGGGAGACGAGGCGGCCGGTGGGGCGGGTGACGACCCAGTGGAGCCGTCGCATGGGGGCGGTGCCGCGGTAGAACCACCGGGCCGGGGCGCTGACGGAGGCCACCGCGTCGGTGTGCGCATCGGTGCGCCCCCTGTGCTCCCCTCCGTACAGGGCGGCGTGCCGCAGCACCACCGAGCCGCCCATGGAGAAGCCGACGGTCGCCACCCGGCGGTGGCCCAGGGCGCGCGCCCAGCGGACGGCGGCGGCCAGGTCCAGGATCTCGCGGTCGCCGACCGTGGAGCGCCCGCCCGAGCCGCCGTGCCCCCGGAAGGAGAACGTGATCACGGCCGCACGCTGGGCGAACACGCCCGCGGCGCGGCGTATCGCGGGGCGCTGCAGGGAGCCGGTGAAGCCGTGCGCGAGGACGACGGCGAGCTGGTCGCGCGGGGCGGTGAGCGGGCCGGGCGCGGGCTGGTAGAGCGCCTCGACGGGGACTTCGTCGTCCGTCAACAGCGTCGCTCGATGGCCACTCGAAGTGATCGACGGAACACAGGAGTGTGCAAAGTCGGCCTCGGGTCCGGAAGTCATGTGGGCTATTCTGCTGGGCAAGAAGGATCCGGGCAGCGTTGCCCCCGGGTCCTTTTGTGCTTTCGGCCGCGTCGTGCGCGGATGAGCGCGAGCGTGCTCCGGGGCGCCTTCGGGCGCGCGGGGGCTCGTGACCGTATGAGCACGCCGTGACCGGCATCCGTACGAAGCAGTGCCGCTACGCCTCCACAGCCCTCCACGGGCCTGGGGGTACCCCTCCCGCAGGGACCGAGGAGGAACCGACGTAATGGGCCAGCGAAGCGTGCAGGACGACAGTAGGAAACGGACGACCGGGGCGGGTGGTCGGCCCGCGAGCGAGCGCGGCGAGCGAGCCGTCGAAGGGTGCGTTCCGAGCGCATGCCGGGCCTCGCGGAGCGAGGTGCAAGCATGAGTTCGCTGCTCCTGCTGACCAATGCCCTCCAGCCGTCGACGGAGGTGCTGCCCGCGCTCGGCCTGCTGCTGCACAGCGTGCGGGTCGCTCCGGCGGAGGGCCCGGCCCTGGTGGACACCCCCGGGGCCGACGTCATACTGATCGACGGCAGGCGGGACCTCCCGCAGGTGCGGTCGCTGTGCCAGCTGCTGCGTTCCACCGGGCCGGGCTGTCCGCTGGTCCTGGTGGTCACCGAGGGCGGGCTCGCCGCGGTCACCGCGGACTGGGGCATCGACGACGTCCTGCTGGACACCGCGGGCCCCGCGGAGGTCGAGGCGCGGCTGCGCCTGGCGATGGGGCGGCAGCAGATCTCCACGGACGACAGCCCCATGGAGATCCGCAACGGGGACCTGAGCGTCGACGAGGCCACCTACAGCGCCAAGCTCAAGGGCCGGGTGCTGGACCTGACCTTCAAGGAGTTCGAGCTGCTGAAGTACCTCGCGCAGCACCCGGGCCGGGTCTTCACCCGGGCCCAGCTCCTCCAGGAGGTCTGGGGCTACGACTACTTCGGCGGTACGCGCACGGTGGATGTGCACGTACGGCGGCTGCGGGCCAAGCTCGGGCCCGAGCACGAGTCGCTGATCGGCACGGTCCGCAACGTCGGCTACCGCTTCGTGGTGCCGGAGAAGGTGGAGCGGGCCGCGGAGGAGGCCAAGGAGCAGGCGGTACGCCGGGCCGTGGACCGGGCCGCGCAGAAGCAGGGGTCGGGTACGGGCGGGGAGCAGGCGGCGCTGTCCGCGAGGGCGCCTCACAGTGCGTCCAACGGTGCGTCCCGCAGCGCTTCCAACGGTGCGTCCAGCGGTGCGCCCCGCAGCGCTTCCAACGGCGCGGCCGAGGGTGTTGCGCACGGAACGGCCGGGCGGGCGGACGGACGTACGCCGGGACGGCCCGGACAGGAGTAGGACGGGGCGCCCGGGAGCGCGCTCGGCGGCAGGCGGAGCCGGGCGGCGGACCGGGCGCCGGGGCGGTGCCCGGCGAGCGCCGCGGCCGCTGCCGTGCGGCCCGCTGTGCGACCTGCCGGGCGGTGTGACCACCCGCGTAGACTTCCGCGCGTGGCCAAGGTGACGCGGGATGATGTGGCGAGACTGGCGGGGACTTCCACCGCCGTGGTCAGTTACGTCATCAACAACGGACCAAGGCCGGTCGCCCCGGCCACGCGCGAGCGGGTACTCGCCGCGATCAAGGAGCTCGGCTACCGGCCGGACCGTGTCGCGCAGGCGATGGCGTCCCGCCGTACCGACCTCATAGGCCTGATCGTCCCGGACACCCGGCAGCCGTTCTTCGCGGAGATGGCGCACGCGGTCGAACAGGCCGCCGCCGAGCGCGGAAAGATGGTGCTGGTCGGCAACGCCGACTACCTGGACGAGCGCGAAGTGCACTACCTGCGGGCCTTTCTGGGCATGCGGGTGGCGGGCCTGATCCTGATCAGCGCGGGCACGAGCGAGCACGCCGCGGCCGAGATCGACGCGTGGGACGCCCGGGTGGTGCTGATGCACCGCCGGCCCGACGCGATCGACGACGTGGCCGTGACGACGGACGACATCGGGGGCGCGCAGCTGGCGACCCGGCACCTGCTGGAGCACGGCCACCCCTACGTCGCCTTCCTCGGCGGCCTGGAGGAGACCCCCAAGTCCGGCGACCCGGTCACCGACCACCTGGAGGGCTGGCGGCGGGCGATGCAGGAGGCCGGGATCTCCATGGCGGGCCGCTACATCCTGGCCCCGTACAACCGCTACGACGCCTACAAGGTCGCGCTGGAGCTGCTGGCCGGGCCCGACCGGCCGCCGGCCATCATGTGCGCCACCGACGACCAGGCGATCGGCGTGCTGCGGGCCGCGCGCGAGCTGCGCATCGATGTGCCGGGCGAGCTGGCGGTCGCGGGCTTCGACGATGTGAAGGAGGCGGCGCTGACCGATCCGCCGCTGACGACGGTCGCCTCCGACCGGGAGGCAATGGCGCGGGCGGCGGTCGATCTGGTGCTGGACGACGCGCTGCGGGTGGTCGGTTCGCGCCGCGAGCGGCTGCGGCAGTTCCCCTCGCGCCTGGTGGTACGCCGCTCCTGCGGGTGTGGCTGAGCGCTGTTCCGGCGTGCTGGCCGCACGCCTCCGACGTGTGTCTTTATCTCGGGCATATCTGGTTCTGTCGGGCCTCTTAGGGCGTTCTCAGCTGGTTCTCATGGACGGCTCGCACAGTCGTAGCCATGACGGAGAACTACCGCCGCAGCGGCGATGAGTACGCACAGTGGTCCCAGAACCCCCAGCAGTCTCAGCACGCGGCGTATCCGCCGCCGCCCCCGCACCCGCCGTACGCCCAGGAGCCGGCGCCCGGCGCGCCGGAGCCCAGGCGCCGGGTGCGCAGGCCCATCGCCCTGCTCGCCGCCGTGGCGCTGGCCTCCGGGCTCGTCGGGGGCGGCAGCGCCGCGCTGATAGCGGGGGCCACCAACGACGGCAGCGGGCTCAAGTCCACCCCGGTCGTCAACGCGGGCTCCACCAGCGGCAGCGGGGTCTCGGGCGTGGCCAAGGCGGTCAGCCCCTCCATCGTGGAGATCAAGGCGCGTACGGCCAGCGGGCAGTCCACCGGATCCGGCGTGATCATCACGGGTGACGGTGAAGTGATCACCAACAACCATGTGGTCGCGGGCGCCGACACGGTGCAGGTGCGGCTCAGCGACGGCACCACCAAGACCGCGAAGGTGGTGGGCACCGACCCCGCCAAGGACCTGGCGCTGATCAAGATCCAGGGCGCCAAGAACCTGCCCGCCGCCTCGCTCGGCGACTCCGACAAGCTCGCGGTGGGCGACCAGGTCGTGGCCATCGGCTCGCCGGAGGGCCTGACCGGCTCGGTCACCAGCGGCATCGTCTCCGCGCTGAACCGCGAGGTGACCGTGCCCAAGGAGCAGGGCCGGGGCCAGGGCCGGCAGCAGGGGCCCGACGGGACGCCGCAGTGGCCGTTCGAGTTCGGCGGCAACCAGTACAACGGCGACACCGGCTCCTCCAAGACCTCCTACAAGGCCATCCAGACCGACGCCTCGCTCAACCCCGGCAACTCCGGTGGCGCCCTGATCAACATGCAGGGCCAGATCATCGGTATCAACTCGGCCATGTACGCGCCCAGTTCGAACGCGGGCGGCGGCAGCTCGGCCGGCAGCGTGGGCCTGGGCTTCGCCATCCCGATCAACACCGTCAAGGCCGACCTGGACAACCTGCGCAACGGCGGCAGCGGCAGCTGACCGCCGCCCGGCGCACCCCACCACCTCGCCCCTGAGGAGGCCGTCATGGCCAGCAGCAAGATCACCGTTCCGGTCAACCGGGCCCGCCGGGCGCTCGCCGCCGTCATCGCCTGGAGCGCGGGGGACGCGCGGCGCACCGCCACCGTCCGCACCGTCCGGCACGGCGCCATCGCCACCGGTCCCGCCGCCCTGGACCTGGCGCTCGCCCTCGCACTCATCGAAGCCGAGGCCGAGGCCAGGACCCGTGCCGAGGCCGAGACCCGGGCCGGGTCCGAAGGCCGGGCCGGGGCCGGAGCCGGGGCGGGGGCCCGCGCCCGCGGCACCCGCCCCGCCGAAGTGGCCGCCGCCGTACCCGCCGCAGCTCCCCGCCACGCCGCACGGCAGCGCCGGGCCAGGGCCGTGCGAGGCTGAGAGCCTGCGTTTCCATCCAGGCCGGGCGCCCGGTGCCTTGCGATCGCACGCGTCAGACGACGTGCGCTGGTCCGGCCGGGATGGAGACGCAGGCTCTGAGCCTTGCGTCCGCGCCCCCGCTGAGCACGGTCAAGCGGACACAGGTTCAGGCGCCGGGCCCCGTTGCCCGGTGCTCGTCCGCCGTCCGCCGTCCCACCCGAGGAAAAGCACACCATGAGCCCCGCCGAGCACGGTGATCAGCCCGCCCGCATCCTGATCGTCGACGACGAGCCCGCCGTACGTGAGGCGCTGCAGCGCTCGCTCGCCTTCGAGGGGTACGGCACCGAGCAGGCCGTCGACGGGCTGGACGCGCTGGACAAGGTCGCCGCCTACGACCCCGAACTGATCGTGCTGGACGTGCTGATGCCCCGGATGGACGGGCTGACCGCCGCCCGCCGGCTGCGCGCGGGCGGGGTGACCGTACCGATCCTGATGCTGACCGCCCGCGACACCGTCGGCGACCGGGTCACCGGCCTGGACGCCGGCGCGGACGACTACCTCGTCAAACCCTTCGAGCTGGACGAGCTGCTGGCCCGCATCCGCGCGCTGCTGCGCCGCAGCTCCTACGCGGCGGCGGGCGCCGTGCAGCCCGAGGAGGGCGAGGTGCTCACCTTCGCCGACCTGCGGATGAACCACGCCACCCGGGAGGTCTTCCGCGGCACCCGCCAGGTGGAGCTGACCCGCACCGAGTTCACGCTGCTGGAGATGTTCCTGGCGCACCCGCGCCAGGTCCTGACCCGCGAGCAGATCCTCAAGGCCGTGTGGGGCTTCGACTTCGAGCCGACCTCCAACTCCCTGGATGTGTACGTGATGTACCTGCGGCGCAAGACCGAGGCGGGCGGCGAGCCGCGGCTGGTGCACACGGTGCGCGGGGTGGGCTACGTACTGCGGGCCGACGGCGGCGCGGAGTGAGCGTGCCCAGGCGCCTCTTCGGCTGGTTCGGACGGCTGCCGCTGCGCTCGCGGCTGGCCGCGCTCACCGCTGTGGCCGTGGCCTTCGCGGTCGCCGCGTCGGCCGCCGCGTGCTGGCTGATCACCCGAGACCGGCTCACGGAGCAGCTGGACTCGGCGCTGACCAACGCCAATGTGCCCAAGGCGTATGTGCAGATGATGGGCGACAACTGCAACAGCCCGCTGCCGGACCGGCTGCGGCTGCCGACCCCGTACACGATCCAGATCGTGACGGCGAGCGGCGCGGTGTGCACCTCGCAGGACAAGTCGCCCATTCCCGTGCAGAGTTCGGACGTCGCGGTGGCCAAGGGGCAGCTGCACAGCGCGATGCACACCACTCGCGCCAAGGACGGCGGCGAGATGCGGGTCTACACCACGCCGTACGACGGCCCGATCACCGACGCACTGGGCCGCCAGGTGGCGCTGTCCATCGCCTCGCCGATGAACCAGGTCACCGACCCCCTCAACCAGCTCGCCCTGATCCTGCTGATCGTCGCCGGGGTCGGCGTCCTGGGCGCGGCGACCGCCGGTCTGTGGGTGGCCCGCGCGGGGCTCAAACCGGTCGACCGGCTCACCGCCGCCGTCGAACACGTCGCCCGTACCGAGGACTTGACGGTCCGCATCCCGGCCGAGGGCGAGGACGAGATCGCCCGGCTGTCGCGTTCCTTCAACGCGATGACGGGGGCGCTGGCCTCCTCGCGCGACCTCCAGCAGCAGCTGATCGCGGACGCGGGGCACGAGCTGCGCACCCCGCTGACGTCGCTGCGGACCAACATCGATCTGCTGGTGCGCAGCGAGCGCGCCGGCCGGCCGATCCCGCCCGCCGACAAGGAGGCGCTGCTGGACTCGGTGAAGGCGCAGATGAGCGAGCTGGCGACGCTGATCGGTGACCTCCAGGAGCTGTCCAGGTCGCCGGAGTCGGGCGGCGGGGGCGGTGGTGCCGTACGGGTCGTGGCGCTGCACGACATCGTGGGCGCGGCGCTGGAGCGGGCCCGTCGGCGCGGCCCCACGCTGAGCGTCACCGCCGAGCTGGACCCCTGGTTCGTACGGGCCGAGCCGGCCGCGCTGGAGCGGGCGGTGGTCAACCTGCTGGACAACGCGGTCAAGTTCAGCCCGCAGGGCGGCACGGTCCAGGTGCGGCTGAGCGAGGGCGTCCTGACGGTGCGCGACCACGGTCCGGGCATCGCCGAGGACGAACTTCCGCATGTCTTCGAGCGGTTCTGGCGCTCGCCCTCGGCGCGCAGCCTGCCCGGCAGCGGGCTGGGGCTGTCGATCGTGGCCCGTACGGTCGGGCAGGCGGGCGGCAGCGTACGCCTGCGGGCCGCGGACTGCGGGGGCACGGAGGCGGTCCTGAGTCTGCCGGGGGCGGGGGTGCCGCCGCCGGAGGTGCCGGTGGCGGCGGACCGGTGACGGCGGTGGCGGCGGACCGGTAACGGCTCCCGTACGGGCGCCTGTTCCCGGCCGGTGATGTGACGGACCCTCGGCGTATTCGCGGCGGCGCGGAATACCTCGTGTGCGCCGGGGTTAGTACGAACCACTGGAGACCGAGGACAGGAGTGGTGGCCAGCATGCCTACCGAAGAGAGCCCCGCACGGGCCGCAGAGGCGACCGGGGACAACGCCGGGAAGAAGGCGCAGATCGGCGTCACCGGACTCGCCGTGATGGGCCGCAACCTGGCCCGTAACTTCGCCCGCAACGGCTACACCGTGGCCGTGCACAACCGCACCGCCGCCAAGACCGACGCCCTGGTCGAGGAGTTCGGCCAGGAGGGCAGCTTCATAGCGGCCCAAAGCGCCGAGGAGTTCGTCGCCTCCCTGGAGCGGCCCCGACGACTGGTGATCATGGTCAAGGCCGGCGGCCCCACGGACGCGGTGATCGAGGAGTTCGCCCCGCTGCTGGAGCCCGGCGACATCATCGTCGACGGCGGCAACGCGCACTTCGAGGACACCCGCCGCCGAGAGGCCGCGCTGCGCGAGCGCGGGCTGCACTTCGTCGGCGCCGGGGTCTCCGGCGGCGAGGAGGGCGCGCTGCACGGCCCGAGCATCATGCCCGGCGGCTCGGCGGAGTCCTACGAGGCGCTCGGCCCCATCCTGGAGAACATCGCCGCCAAGGCCCCCGACGGGACGCCCACGGTGACCCATGTCGGCCCGGACGGCGCGGGCCACTTCGTGAAGATGGTGCACAACGGCATCGAGTACGCCGACATGCAGCTGATCGCCGAGGCCTACGACCTGCTGCGGCACGTCGCCGGGTACGAGCCCGCCGAGATCGCCGAGACCTTCCGCGACTGGAACAAGGGCCGCCTGGACTCCTACCTCATCGAGATCACCGCCGAGGTCCTCGCCCACCGGGACGCGGCCACCGGCAAGCCCTTCGTCGACATCGTCGCCGACAGCGCCGGGCAGAAGGGCACCGGCCGCTGGACCGTGCAGATCGCCCTGGACCTGGCCACCCCGGTCTCCGGCATCGCCGAGGCCGTCTTCGCCCGTACCGTCTCGGGCGCTGGCGAACTGCGCGCCGCTTCCCGCCACTTGCCGGGCCCGCACCGGCCCGAGCTGCACCGCGACGACGCGGTCCGCTTCGCCGGGCAGGTCGAGCAGGCCCTGTACGCCTCCAAGGTCGTGGCGTACGCGCAGGGCTGGCACATGATCCAGGGCGCGAGCAAGGAGTACGGCTGGAACGTGGACCCGGGCGCGGTCGCCGCCATCTGGCGGGCCGGCTCGATCGTGCGGGCCTCCTTCCTGGACCGCATCACCGCCGCGTACGGCAAGAACCCGGCGCTGCCCGGGCTGCTGGCCGACGAGGAGTTCGCCCGCGAGGTCGGCGCGGCGCAGAGCGCGTGGCGCACGGTGGTGGCCACCGCGGCCCAGTACGGCGTCCCCGCGCCGGGCTTCGCCGCCGCGCTGTCGTACTACGACGCGCTGCGCGCCGAGCGGCTGCCGGCCGCGCTCATCCAGGGCCAGCGCGACTTCTTCGGCGCGCACACCTACCAGCGCACGGACCGCGAGGGCACCTTCCACACCCTGTGGGCGGGCGACCGCAGCGAGACCGAGGCGTGAGGGAGCGCGGGGCCCGGCACCGGCCGGGCCC
>NZ_JBSIBZ010000084.1:0-42562 GCF_058245575.1 Streptomyces sp. UF-297
CCCCCCCCCCCCCCCCCCCCCCCCCCCCCCCCCCCCCCACTGCCGTATGTGCGGGAGTCTGCCGCTCGCGCCTACTGGTCGCGGTACATCTCCGCGACCAGGAACGCCAGGTCCAGGGACTGGCTGCGGTTCAGGCGCGGGTCGCAGGCGGTCTCGTAGCGCTGGTGCAGATCGTCGACGAAGATCTCGTCGCCGCCGCCCACGCACTCGGTGACATCGTCGCCGGTCAGCTCGACGTGGATGCCGCCCGGGTGGGTGCCCAGCGACTTGTGGACCTCGAAGAAGCCCTTGACCTCGTCCAGCACGTCGTCGAAGCGGCGGGTCTTGTGGCCCGAGGCCGCCTCGAAGGTGTTGCCGTGCATCGGGTCGCTGATCCACACGACCTGCGCGCCGGAGGCGGTGACCTTCTCGACCAGCGTGGGCAGCTTGTCGCGGATCTTGTCCGCGCCCATGCGGGTGATGAAGGTCAGCCGGCCCGGCTCGCGGTCCGGGTCCAGGCGCTCGATGAGGGTGAGCGCGTCCTCCGGGGTGGTGGTCGGGCCGAGCTTCACGCCGATCGGGTTGCGGATCTTGGACGCGAACTCGATGTGCGCGCCGTCCAGTTGACGGGTGCGCTCGCCGATCCAGACCATGTGGCCCGAGACGTCGTAGAGGTTGCCGGTGCGCGAGTCGGTACGGGTCAGCGCGGACTCGTAGTCCAGGACCAGCGCCTCGTGCGAGGAGTAGAACTCGACCGTCTTGAACTCCTCCGGGTCCACCCCGCAGGCGTTCATGAAGTTCAGCGCGCGGTCGATCTCGCGGGCCAGGGCCTCGTAACGCTGGCCGGAGGGCGAGGACTTCACGAAGTCCTGGTTCCAGGCGTGGACCTGGCGCAGGTCGGCGTAGCCGCCGGTGGTGAAGGCGCGCACGAGGTTCAGCGTCGCGGCGGAGGCGTGGTACATCCGCTTCAGGCGCTGCGGGTCCGGGATGCGGGCCGCCTCGGTGAACTCGAAGCCGTTGACGGAGTCGCCGCGGTAGGTCGGCAGCGTCACGCCGTCGCGGGTCTCGGTCGGCTTGGAGCGCGGCTTGCTGTACTGGCCGGCGATCCGTCCGACCTTGACCACCGGTACGGACCCGGCGTAGGTGAGGACGGCGCCCATCTGGAGCAGCGTCTTGAGCTTGTTGCGGATGTGCTCGGCCGACACCGCGTCGAAGGCCTCGGCGCAGTCGCCGCCCTGGAGCAGGAACGCCTCACCGCGGGCGACGGCGCCCAGGCGCTCGCGCAGCTGGTCGCACTCACCGGCGAAGACGAGCGGCGGATAGGACTCGAGCTCCGCGATCACATCGCGCAGAGCCTCTTGGTCCGGCCAGTCAGGCTGCTGCGCCGCGGGCAGGTCTCGCCAGGTGTGGCCACCGGCGTGGGTTTCAGCGTTCACGGTCACCCCGTCAACATTACGGGTTCCTGACGGGCGTCCATTTCGCCGCCCGCGATATGAGACATGACCCACACACTTGTGCGGTGCGATGTCGGCCGCCGTTGGCCTGTTCGTTGCCTTGCGCGGGCCGGCGCGCGGGGTGAGGGGCGGGCCCGGCCCCTCAGTCGGGGCCGGTGTCCTCCGGGGAGCCGTGGGCGATGGCGGCGAGGGTGGTCAGGGCGCGGGAGAGGAGTTCGGGTGCGGGAGAAGCCAGGGCGAGGCGGACGGCGTTGGGTGCGGGGCGGGTGCCCTGGGGTCCTTCGGGGGCCACGGCGAAGGCGGCGGCCGGGGTGACGGCGATGCCGCGGCGGGCCGCGGCCGCCAGGAAGGTCTCGGCGCGCCAGGGTTCGGGCAGCTCCCACCAGGCGAAGTAGGAGCGCGGGTCGGTCCGCAGGGCGAAGCCCTCCAGGTGGCCGCGGACCAGGGCCTGGCGCTCGGCCGCGTCCTTGCGCTTGATCGCCACGATGCGGTCCACCGTCCCGTCGGCCATCCAGCGGGTGGCGGCCTCCAGCGCGAAGCCGGTGGCGCTCCAGCCGCCCGAGCGCAGGGCGGCGGCGACGCGGTCGGTGAGGGATGCGGGGGCCAGGACGAGGCCGACGGTCAGGCCGGGGGCCAGGCGCTTGGAGAGGCTGTCGACGAGGACCGTACGGCCGGGGGCCAGGGCCGCCAGCGGCGGGCGCTCCCCGGCGGCGTCCGCGTCGAGGAAGGCCCAGACGGCGTCCTCGACGGCCCACAGGTCCAGGCCGTCCAGGGTGGCGGCCAGTTCCTCGCGGCGGTCGGCGGGCATGGTGACGCCGAGCGGGTTGTGCAGGGTGGGCTGGAGGTAGAGGGCGCGCAGGGGGGCGGCGCGGTGGGCGGCCCGTACGGCCTCGGGGCGCAGCCCGCGGGCGTCGGTGGCCAGCGGGACGAGGGTGACGCCGATGCGCGCCGCGATGGCTTTGACCAGGGGGTAGGTGAACGCCTCGACGCCCAGGCGGCCGCCGGGCGGCACCAGCGCCGCGATCGCGGCGGCCACCGCGTGCCGGCCGTTGCCAGCGAAGAGCACCCGGCCCGGGTCGGGGTCCAGCCGCGGGTGGGCGAGCAGCGCCGCCGCTGCCTCGCGCGCCGCGGCGCTGCCCGTGGGGGCGTTGGGGCGCATTGCCGCGTCCAGGGCGTCGGGGCGCAGCAGGGGGGCGAGGCCGTGGGCGAGCAGGGCGGACTGCTCTGGGACGACGGGGTAGTTGAGTTCGAGGTTGACGCGGGTGCCGGCGTCGGGCCCGGCCGGTTCGGCGAGGGCGGGGCCCGGGGCGTGCTGGGCGGCGCGTACGTAAGTGCCGCGGCCGACCTCGCCGACGGTCAGGCCGCGGCGGGCCAGTTCGCGATAGACGCGGGTGGCGGTGGAGTTGGCGATGCGGTGGGCGCGGGCGAAGGCGCGCTGGGCGGGGAGCCGGTCGCCGGGGCGAAGGCGCCCGGCGGCGATGTCGGCGGCGACGGCGTTGGCGATGCGCTGGTAGTCCTCGACGGCCACGGCGTACCTCAATCCTCGATTGCACCGAGAGCAATGTTTTTATTGCACCGAGATTGTGATGGCCATAGCATCGAGACGTCAACAGGCAATCGAGAGGGGCGAGTTGCAGTGAGCACGGCCGCCGTCAACGG
Source organism: Streptomyces sp. UF-297 (assembly GCF_058245575.1). Taxonomy (NCBI): domain Bacteria; kingdom Bacillati; phylum Actinomycetota; class Actinomycetes; order Kitasatosporales; family Streptomycetaceae; genus Streptomyces; species Streptomyces sp. UF-297. The sequence goes on from NZ_JBSIBZ010000084.1 coordinate 3,093, forward strand.
CATCACCGTCGGCTACGAGGACCGGGGAAGCGGTGCGCCCCTGGTACTCGTGCACGGGCACCCCTTCGACCGCACCATGTGGGACCCGCAGACCGAGACCTTCGCGGCGGCCGGGTGGCGGGTGATCGCACCCGACCTGCGCGGCTACGGGCAGACCACCGTCGTACCCGGCATCACCCCCCTGGAGACCTTCGCCCGGGACATCGCCGCCCTGCTGGACGAGTTGGGCCTGGGCCAGGAGCGCGTCGTGATCGCCGGGCTGTCCATGGGCGGCCAGATCGTCATGGAGTTCGCCCGCCTCTTCCCCGAGCGGCTGCGCGGCCTGGTCCTGGCCGACACCGTCGCGAGCGCCGAGACGCCGCAGGGCAAGCGGGCCCGCAACGAGGCGGCCGACCGGCTGCTGCGCGAGGGCATGGGCGGCTACACCGCGGAGGTGCTGGACAAGATGGTCGCGCCGTACAACCTGCGCGCGCAGCCCGAGGTGGCCGCCCACGTACGCCGTATGATGCTGGGCGCTCCGCCGGAGGGCGCGGCGGCCGCGCTCCGCGGCAGGGCCGAACGCCCCGACTGCACCGAGGTGTTGCGCGACCTGGCCGTCCCCGCCCTGATAGTGGTCGGCCGCGACGACGAGTTCACCCCGGTCGCCGACGCCGAGACGATGCACCTCCTCATTCAGGACTCCACCCTCGCCGTCATCGAGAGCGCCGCCCACCTGCCGAACCTGGAGCAGCGCGAGCGCTTCGATACCGCGCTCACGGACTTCCTCCGCCGCTCGATCGGGTAGGGTGCACGGCATGTACGCGCACGCAACCATGTCCTGGTGGTGGACCGCTCATCCGGCGGCCCACTGATTCGCGCGCACCACAGACATCGCGAAGGCCGCCCGAGGGGCGGCCTTCGGCGTATCCGCGGGTCGTTCCTCCCCCTTACGGAAGGAACCCCCATGCACCGCGACACCGCCGCCCTGCTCGACCGCCTCACCGGCGCCGACTGCCCACCGTTCGCCCTGCTGCGCCGCCGCACCCCCGGCCGGGACCACGACAGGATCGAGGTCCTGATCGGCCCGGTCCAGGAGGTCGAGCGCCTCGCCGACATCCCGGTCGTCCCCGGTCAGCGGCTGGGCGCGCTCGCGCTGGTCCCCTTCCGGCAGATCCGCGAGCGCGGCTTCGACGTACGCGACGACGGCACCCCGCTGTCCGTCCTGCTGCCCGAGGAGACCTACGAGCTGCCCCTGGACGAGGTGCTCGACGCCCTTCCCCGGCACGAAGTGGACGTACGGGAGGGCCACTTCGACGTCAGCGACGAGGAGTACGCGCGCACGGTGCGGCGCGTGGTGGACGAGGAGATCGGCCGCGGCGAGGGCGCCAACTTCGTGATCCGGCGGACCTTCACGGGCAGCATCCCCGGCTTCACCCGCTCCCACGCGCTGGCGCTCTTCCGCCGCCTGCTGACCGGTGAGCGCGGCGCGTACTGGACCTTCGTGGTGCACACCGGCGAGCGGACGCTTGTGGGCGCCAGCCCGGAGGTGCACGTACGGATGACCGGCGGCACGGTCGTGATGAACCCCATCAGCGGGACGTACCGCTACCCCGCCCAAGGCCCCGACGCCGAGGGCCTGTTGACCTTCCTCTCGGACCGCAAGGAGACCGACGAGCTGTCCATGGTGGTCGACGAGGAGCTGAAGATGATGTGCACCGTCGGCGACCGGGGCGGCGTGGTCATCGGCCCGCGGCTGAAGGAGATGGCCCATCTGGCGCACACCGAGTACGAGTTGCGCGGCCGCTCCACCCTGGACGTGCGCGAGGTGCTCAGGGAGACGATGTTCGCGGCGACCGTCACCGGGTCGCCCGTGCAGAACGCCTGCCGGGTCATCGAGCGCCACGAGCCCCTCGGGCGGGACGGGGTCGGCCGGGGCTACTACGCGGGCGCGCTGGCGCTCATCGGCCACCACCCGGGCAGCGGGCCGCATGACGGCGCCCCCGCCCAGACCCTGGACTCGCCCATCCTCATCCGCACCGCCGACATCGACGCGCACGGCACGGTACGGGTCCCGGTCGGCGCCACGCTCGTACGGGCCTCCGACCCCGCGAGCGAGGTCGCCGAGACCCACGCCAAGGCGGCGGGCGTGCTCACCGCCCTCGGCGTGCTCCCGGTTCCCGTACGCGCCGAGGAGCCCTCTCGCCCCCTGCTGGCCGACGACCCGCGGGTACGGGCCGCCCTGGACGCCCGCCGCGCCGACCTGGCCCCCTTCTGGCTGCGGATGCACACCGGCGCCCCGACCGCCGCGCTCACGGGCCACGCCCTGGTCGTCGACGGCGAGGACACCTTCACCTCGATGCTGGCGCACCTGCTGCGCACCTCGGGACTGCGGGTCACCGTCCGCCGCTTCGACGAGCCGGGGCTGCGGGAGGCCGCCCTCGCGCACCAGGGCCCCATCGTGCTCGGCCCGGGCCCCGGCGATCCGCGCGACGGCTCCGACCCCAAGATGCGCCTGCTGCGCCCGCTCGCCGCCGACCTGCTGCGCGAGCACCCCCACGGCCTGCTGGGGGTCTGCCTGGGCCATGAACTGCTCGCCGCCGAGCTGGGGTTGGAGATCGTCCGCAAGGAGGTGCCGCTCCAGGGCGCGCAGGAGCGCATCGACTTCTTCGGACGCCCGGAGACCGTCGGCTTCTACAACACCTTCACCGCCCGCTGCGAGGACAGCGCCGAGGCCGAACTGGCCATGCACCGGGTGGAGTTGAGCCGGGACGCACGGACCGGCGAGGTGCACGCGCTGCGCGGCCCGGGCTTCGCGGGCGTGCAGTTCCACCCGGAGTCCGTGCTGACCCTGGACGGCGCCGCCGTCATGGCCCAGCTGCTGGCCGCCGTCCTGGTGTGACCAGGGTGTTCTCGTTGGCGCGTTGGGCCAGGTAGTCCTCGACATTGGCCACGGTGGTGGCGATGATCTGGCCGACCGCGTCCTGGGTGAAGTACGCCTGGTGCGAGGTGACCAGGACGTTCCCGAAGGTCATCAGGCGGGCGAGGGTGTCGTCGTGGATGACTTCGAGGGAACGGTCGAAGAAGAAGAGCCCGGCCTCCTCCTCGTACACGTCCAGGCCCACGCCCGAGAGCCGTCCCGCCTTGAGCGTCTCGACCAGGGCCGCGGTGTCCACCAGCCCGCCGCGGCTGGAGTTGACCAGGATGGCGTCGTCCTTCATGGCCGCCAGCGCCCGGGCGTCGATGACATGCCGGGTCGCCTCCAGCAGCGGGAGATGCAGCGTGATCACGTCCGACTCGGCGAACAGGCGCTCCTGGTCGACGTACTTCATGCCGAGGGAGACGCAGGCGGGGTTCTCCGCGATGTCCCAGCCCAGCAGGTTCATGCCGAAGCCGTGGGCGATGCGGGTGAACGCCTCGCCGATCTTGCCGGTGCCCAGCACACCGGCGGTACGGCCGCGGAAGTCGCGGCCCATCAGGCCGTCCAGGCGGAAGTCGAAGTTGCGGGTGCGGTTGGCGGCGCGGACGATCCGCCGGTTGACGGCCATGGCCAGCGCCCAGGCGAACTCGGCGACGGAGTACGGCGAGTAGTAGGAGACCCGGCCCACCGTCAGCCCCAGATCGGCCGCGGCCGTCAGGTCGATGTTGTTGTAGCCGGTGGAGCGCTGGGCGATCATCTTCGTGCCGCCGGCCGCGAGGTCCCGCAGGACACCGGCGTTCAGGTCGGCGTTGACGCTGGCGCTGACGACCTCGTAGCCGGCCGCGATCGGCGCGGTGTCGTGGTTGAGGAAGACATCCAGGCAGCGGACCTGGTGGCGGCCCGCGAAGGCCTTCTCCAGCAGCGGCTTCTCGTCCGCCTGCACACCGAATGCCAAGATCTCCACGACATCTCCCGTTTCACCGGCCCGTGGGCGGCTTGTGAGCGATAGGCCGAATATACGGCCCATCGCTCGGCAGTGCCGCCCGGGAGACGGGAGCGGGCGCGGTCGGCGGACCGGGCGGTCAGCCGAAGAAGACCCCGACCTCGGCGTACAGCTTGGGGTCCACGGTCTTCAGCTTGGCGGTGGCCTCCGCGATCGGCACCCGCACGATGTCGGTGCCGCGCAGCGCGACCATCGTGCCGAAGTCGCCGTCCCGCACCGCGTCGATGGCGTGCAGCCCGAAGCGGGTGGCCAGCCAGCGGTCGAAGGCGCTGGGTGTGCCGCCGCGCTGGATGTGCCCGAGCACGGTGGTACGGGCCTCCTTGCCCGTACGCGCCTCGATCTCCTTGGCCAGCCACTCCCCCACACCCGAGAGCCGCACATGCCCGAAGGAGTCGGTGGAGCCGTCCTTGAGCACCATCTCGCCGTCCTTGGGCATGGCGCCCTCGGCGACCACGACGATGGGGGCGTAGCGGACCTTGAAGCGGGACTCCACCCACGCGCAGACCTGGTCCAGGTCGAAGCGCTGCTCGGGGATGAGGATCACGTTCGCGCCGCCGGCCAGGCCGGAGTGCAGCGCGATCCAGCCCGCGTGCCGCCCCATGACCTCCACGACCAGGACCCGCATGTGCGACTCGGCGGTGGTGTGCAGCCGGTCGATCGCCTCGGTGGCCACGCCGACCGCGGTGTCGAAACCGAAGGTGTAGTCGGTGGCCGAGAGGTCGTTGTCGATGGTCTTGGGGACGCCAACGCAGTTGATGCCGTACTCGCCCGACAGGCGCGCCGCCACGCCCAGGGTGTCCTCGCCGCCGATCGCGATCAGCGCCTGGACCTCCTGCTTGGCCAGGGTCTCCTTGATCCTCCTGACCCCGTCCTCCACCTTGAACGGATTGGTGCGCGAGGACCCCAGGATGGTTCCGCCGCGGGGCAGGATGCCGCGCACCGCCGCGATGTCCAGCGGCACCACGTCGCCCTCCAGCGGCCCGCGCCAGCCATCCCTGAAGCCCACGAAGTCGTATCCGTACTCCTGGGTGCCCTTGCGGACCACGCCGCGGATGACTGCGTTCAGACCGGGGCAGTCACCGCCGCCGGTCAGTACTCCGACCCGCATCGCTTCTTCCCTTCATCCCGTGATTGAGCCGACGCGAGTCACGCTAATGGTGACTTGGGTCACCCCGGGATGGGGCGAAGGGTGAATTCCCGTGATTACGCGGGGCGTTGGCGCGGGCCGTTCACTCGTACGAGGGCTGTGCGTGCGGACCTCACGCCTCGTCCAGGCCCCGCTCGATGGCGTAGCGCACCAGCTCGACGCGGTTGTGCAACTGGAGCTTGCCCAGGGTGTTCTGGACGTGGTTCTGCACCGTGCGGTGCGAGATGACCAGGCGTTCGGCGATCTGCTTGTACGAGAGGCCCTTGGCCACCAGGCGCAGCACCTCCGTCTCGCGCTCGGTCAGCTGGGGCGCGCCGGGCTCGTCCTCGGCGGCCGGGGCGGGCTCGGTGGCCAGGCGGCGGTACTCCCCCAGTACCAGCCCGGCCAGACCGGGGGTGAACACCGGGTCGCCGACCGCCGTGCGCCGTACCGCGTCCAACAGCTCTTCGGTACTGGCCGACTTGAGCAGATAGCCGGTCGCCCCGGACTTGACCGCCTCCAGCACATCGGCGTGCTCACCGCTGGCGGAGAGCACCAGCACCCGCAGCGCGGGGTTGGAGCCGACCAGTTCCTTGCACACCTGGACGCCGGGCAGCCCGGGGAGGTTCAGGTCGAGTACGAGGACGTCGGGCGAGACGGCCTGGGCCCTGCGCACCGCCTGCGGCCCGTCCCCGGCCGTGGCCACGACCTCGAACCCGGCCGCCGCCAGGTCACGGGCGACCGCGTCCCGCCACATCGGGTGGTCGTCGACCACCATGACCTTCACGGCCTGCTGCTCAAGAATCGACTGCTCGCTCACGCTCGCGCCTTCCCCCGCCTTCCGCCCTCGGGACCACTGCCCTTGGGAACCTTCAACTCCACTTCGGTGCCCTGGCCCGGGACCGAGACCCACTCTGCGCTGCCCCCCAGGTCCCGCAGACGGCCGCGGATCGAGAGGGCGGCGCCGAGCCGGCCCTCGCGTTCGGCGTCCGCCAGGCGCCCCTCGGGGATGCCGGGCCCGTCGTCCCGGACGGTCACGATGACCATGTCCGGCTCGTCCTCCACCAGGATCCACGCGCGGGCCGTCTCGCCCGCGTGCGCCCTCACATTGTCCAATGCGGCGCCGACCGCCGCGGCAAGCTCCCCGGCCGCGGCGGCTTGGAGCACGACCGGCGCGCCGGGCTCGGAGAAGGTCACCCGCGCGCCCGCGTACGGGGCGAGCAGGGTCCGTACGTCGCACGGCCCGCCGTCCGCGCGCGCCCCGGCGCCGCGCCCGGCCCCCGCGCTCTTGACCGCGCGCACCGCCCGCTCCGACCACGAGGAGTCCTCCAGGTCGGCGGCGCCCTCCAGCTCCGCGGAACGGTCCCCGGAGGCAGGTGGGGCGGCGTCCTCGGCAGGGCGTGGCGCGCGCTGCGGCGGCACCAGCCCGCTGGAGACCAGGGTGCGCAGCGCGATCTCCTGCTCGCCCGCCATCCGGCCCAGCTCGGCCGCCTCGCCGCCGATCGCGGCGCCGCGCCGCTGCACCATCGCCAGGACCTGCAGCACGCTGTCGTGGATGTCGCGGGCCAGCCGCTCGCGCTCGCGGGTGGCGGCCTCGATCTGCAGCGCTCGGGCCAGGGTGCGCTCACTGGCGCGGGCGACCTCGATGACGTAGCCGATGGCGACGCTGGCCACCCACAGCAGGACGACGTTGTGGATGGTGTCGCGGGCCAGCGCCTGGCGCTCGACGAGGTTGACCACCGCCACCGCGGCCGAGGCCGGCGCCGCCCACCGCCAGCCGCCCTTGATCGCGAAGCCGAGCACGGCGCCCGCGGTCCACATGGACGGCAGCGTGGGGCCGCCGTCCATGATGCGCTCGTGGGTGTCCACCACAAGGGTGAGCAGGATGCCGCCCAGGGCGAAGCTGATGTCGGCCAGCAGGAAGCCCTTGGTGCAGCGTTCCGCGCTGGTCGTACGGCGCCAGGTGAAGGCCATCCACAGCGTCAGCGCGGCGAAGTAGGCGGTGGCGCCGAGCGGATGGGCGTACTGGTCGTAGGTGAGGGAGAACAGGACCAGGACGTAGATCAGGGTGAGGATGCGGTAGCTGGTCAGCGCCCGCCACAGGGGCAGCTCGACCGACATCCGCACCACCTTCGGATGCCGTCCGCGGCCCTTGGGGGCGCCTCCCGCCGTGGGCTCGCCGCTGCTCACCGTGCGTATCTCAGCCTCTGCCATGTCGTCCGACCCCCACGCCGGGCGCTGCTATGCCCCGGCCTTGTCAGCGTGTCCGGGCTGCTCGGCGCCGGACGGCTCCGCCTCGCCCTTCTTCTTGGCCTCTGCCGCTGCCTTCGCCTGCTCGGCCAGCTGCCGCTTGGCGGCGGTCGCGTAGATGTCGACGTACTCCTGGCCGGACAGCTTCATGATCTCGTACATGACCTCGTCGGTCACCGAACGCAGGATGAAGCGGTCGCCCTCCATGCCGTGGTACCGGCTGAAGTCCAGCGGCTTCCCGATGCGGATGCCCGGCCGGATCATCTTGGGCACGACCTTGCCCGGCGGCTGCACCTTCTCGGTGTCGATCATCGCTACGGGGATGACGGGAGCGCCGCTGGCCAGCGCGACCCGGGCCAGGCCACCGGGCTTGCCGCGGTAGAGCCGGCCGTCGGGCGAGCGGGTGCCCTCCGGGTAGATGCCGAACAGCTCACCGCGCTCCAGCACCTCCAGGCCGCTCTTGATCGCCGCCTCGCCCGCGCCGCGGGCACCCGAGCGGTCGACCGGGAGCTGGCCCACGCCCTTGAAGAAGGCGGCCGTCAGCTTCCCCTTCACCCCCGGAGAGGTGAAGTACTCCGCCTTGGCGATGAAGGTGACCTTCCGGTCGAGCACCGCGGGCAGGAAGAAGGAGTCCGAGAAGGACAGGTGGTTGCTCGCGAGGATCGCCGGTCCCTCGGCGGGAATGTTCTCCAGGCCTTCCACCCACGGCCGGAAGGCAAGCTTCAGCGACCCACCGATGGAAAACTTCATTGCGCCGTAGATCAACCCACTGCCTCCTGTGTGTGACGCAAAGACCTTAACCTGCCCGGCCCACCCGTTCGCCTCGGCGGGCCTGCGCAGGGGCTCTCCGGAGGGACTTCGGACCTACCCGCCCGGCGGCGCTCCGCGTACGCTTCACTAAGGGTTTGCGTCTGCCCCCCTGACCCGCCAGCCCCCTTTTACCGATCGGAGTTCCCCGGTGCCGCTCCTTGCCGGAGCCGAGCCGTTCCGCCACGACGGCGGAGAGGTCGGCGTTCTCGTATGCCACGGCTTCACCGGCTCACCCCAGTCCGTACGCCCCTGGGCCGAGTATCTGGCCGACCGCGGCCTGACCGTCTCGCTCCCGCTGCTGCCCGGCCACGGCACCCGCTGGCAGGACCTGCAGCTCACGACCTGGCAGGACTGGTACGCGGAAGTCGACCGCGAACTGCGCTCGCTGACCGAGCGGTGCTCCCAGGTCTTCATCTGCGGTCTGTCGATGGGCGGCGCGCTGTCCCTGCGGCTGGCGGCGCTGCACGGCGACGCGATCAGCGGCGTGGTGGTGGTCAACCCCGCCAACAAGGTGCACGACACCGTGGCTCCGCTGCTGCCGGTGCTGCGCCACGTCATCCGTACGACCAAGGGCCTGGCCAGCGACATCGCCAAGCCGGGCGCGGTGGAGGTCGGATACGAGCGGGTGCCGCTGCACGCCGCGAACTCGGTGCGCAAGCTCTTTCGCCAGGTCGACTCCGAACTCCCTCGGGTCACCCAGCCGTTGCTGGTGATGACCAGCCCCCAGGACCACACCGTGCCGCCGGTCGACTCCGAGCGCGTCCTGAGCCGGGTCTCCTCCAAGGACGTACGCCACCGCCTGCTGGAGCAGAGCTACCACGTGGCGACCCTCGACCACGACGCCGAGCAGATCTTCCGGGACACCTTCGACTTCATCGCCCGCCTGGCGCCGGGCGTCCGCAAGGAAGGGGCGGCGACCGGTGGTGGAGCGTAGCCCGCGCGATCCTCGCGACCCCCTGGACGAGGAAGCGGCCTGGGCCGAGATCGTGGCGGGCTACGGCGCGGAGCCGGCCTTCCCGACCCCGGACGACGAGCCGGTGGCCAACACCGCCGAGGCCCCCGGTGCCAAGGCCCCCGAGGCGGACCCGGGCGCCAAGGGCAAGCCGGGCGAGCAGGACGCCGTCGACCCGCTGGAGAAGCCGGGCGCCGACGACCGGCCCAGGAGCGAGCCGTCGGTGGGCAGCTTCGTGGTGTACGCACCCGGGGTCGGCCCGCGCGACTGGCAGGCCGCAGAGGCCTCGGACGACGACTTCGACGAGAGCGACGAGGGCCATTTCTCCCCGCCCGACCCGCCGCTGCCCAAGGCCGACACCACCACCAAGTTCGCCTGGATCGCGGTGCTCGGCGGCCCGCTGCTGCTCGTCCTGATGATCATCCTCCGCCAGCCCATCACCTGGTGGATCACCCTCCTGGGCATCGGCGGCTTCCTCGGCGGCTTCGCCACCCTGATCGCCCGCATGAAACACGACGACGAGGACGACGGCGGCCTGCCGGGCGGCGGAGCGGTGGTGTAGGTCCAGCGCATCCAGCCCGTCCGGCGCTTGAGGACACGCGGCCGCAGGCGGCGTACCACTAGGAACCGACGGGCACCCGCAGAGCCGCCAGCACCGGCAGGTGATCCGTGGCGGCCCGGAGATCGTCCTCGCAGACACCGGGAAGCCCGTGCGGCACCCCGCACCCCAGGATCTCCACGCCCTCCGTGGCGAACACGGCATCGATGCGCTGATGCGGAGTACGGGGCGTGGAGGTGAACTCCCCGCCCCACGGCTTGGAGGCGTACGCATCCCGCACCTGCCCCGCCAGCCGTCCGAACGCCCGCCCGTCGGGCCGGTCGTTGAGGTCCCCGCCCGCGACCGTGTACGGCACCCCCAGCGCCGCGAGGCGCTCCAGCAGCAGGCCCGCCTGCGCGTACCGCTCCTCGGCGTTGAGGCTGAGGTGGGCGCTGAGCACTCCCAGCCTGGCGCCCCCGATCCGCAGCACCGCGGTCGCGAAACCGCGCTGGTGCAGGCCGGGGGTGCGGGGCAGCAGCACATCCTCGGTACGTTCCACATGGGCGCGCAGCGAGGACAGGATCATCGGCCCGGCAGCGGTGGCGCCGCCGGTGACGTACACCAGGTCGCAGTCGCGGGCCAGATACGCGGCCGCCTTGCGCCAGCGGAAGAAGCGCGGCGCCTCCTGGATGAGCACGACGTCGGGGGCGCAGGCCCGGATGACCCGGACCAGCGCCGCCCGGTCGTCGCGCAGCGAGCGGATGTTGTAGCTGAGGACGCGCAGCACAGCCGAGCCATCGGGCTCGGTCACCGGCACCGGAAGCTCGACTGCCATCGTGTGCGTCCTCTCAGATCAGCTCGGATCAGCCCTGGCGCGCCAGGTCGGCGGCGCCCACCAGCCCTGCCTTGCCGCCGAGTTGGGCGGCGAGCACCTGGGCGTGCGGCCGCCACTGGTTGCCCACCAGCCAGCGGCGGAAGGACTTGCGGATCGGGTCCAGGACCAGTTCGCCCTCGTCCGAGACGCCGCCGCCGACGATGAAGGCGGAGGGGTCGAAGAGCGAGGCGAGGTCGGCGAGGCCCGCGCCGGCCCAGCGGGCCAGTTCGCGGAAGGAGTCGATGGCGACCGGGTCGCCCTGGCGGGCGGCCTCGCTGATGTGCTTGCCCTGTATTCCCTCGGAGGTGCCGTCGCCCAGGCTGAGCAGGATCTGGGCGTTCTCGGGGGTGGCGAAGGCGCGCTGGCGGGCGTAGCGCAGCAGGGCGCGCCCGGAGGCGTACTGCTCCCAGCAGCCCTGGCTGCCGCAGCCGCACATCAGGCCGTCGGGGACGACCCGGATGTGGCCGAACTCGGCGGCGACGCCGAAGCGGCCGCGGCGCAGCTTGTTGCCGATGATGATGCCGCCGCCCAGGCCCGTGCCGAGCGTGATGCAGATGACGTCGCTGTGGCCCTGGCCCGCGCCGAAGCGGTACTCGCCCCAGGCCGCGGCGTTCGCGTCGTTCTCGACGACCACGGGGAGGCCGACGCGCTGCTCGACCTTGTCCTTGAGCGGCTCGTGGCGCCAGTCGATGTTGGGCGCGAACAGGACGGTGGCCCGCTTCTCGTCCACGTAGCCGGCGGCCCCGATGCCCACGGCCTCGACCGCGTGGTCGGCTCCGACGGTCTTGACCGCGTCCGCGATCGCCTCGGTCAGCTCGTCGGTGGCCTGCGGAGTCGGCACCTTGCACGTTTCGAGGATCTTGCCCTCTTCGTCGACCACGCCGGCCGCGATCTTCGTGCCGCCGATGTCGACGCCGATGGTGAGTCCCATGTGTCCCTCAGTTATTCGCTCGAACCCCGCCGCGACCAACCGTACCGGAGGGTGGTGCGCCTCCCTCCCCCATGACGGCGACACAACGGGGGCGGCACAGCAATGGGCTACCGCCGGTGGCGGGGCGGCGGGGGAGGTCAGTCGAGGTCGATGCGCTCGGTGCCCGCGGGGCCCTCGTCGTCGCGGGGGGTGTCCTTGGGACCGGTGGTACCCGAAGGGGTGGAACCGGTGCGGGTGCCGCCGTCCGCGCCGCGGGGGTCCGTGTCCTCGGGGGCCCGGGAATCCTGGCGGGTCCAGCGGCGCTCGCTGCCCTCGACGGCCGAGCGGTAGGCGGCCAGCAGCTCGGAGCCGGCGGAGGCGAGGTGGTCGAAGACGTCGGAGTTGCGCTCGATGACCGGCTCGACGGCGTTCTTGGCCCGGCGGATGAAGTGGTTGACCGTGCCCTGGGCGGCCTTGCCCGCGAGCGCGCCGGGCAGCTGGATGCCGGCGAGCTTCTCGGTGACGGCCTCGGCGAGCTTGCGCAGTTCCTCGGCGGCGCTGCCCGGGGGCGGGCCGTACTGGGCGCGGCGGCGGGCCTTCTCCGCCGCGAGGTCCTCGGCGCACGCCGCGCCCCACGCGTCGGGGTCGGGCTCGGCCCTGCGGTCGGCGGGGCGCTCGGTGGCATCGCTCATGTTGGACACTCCGTGAACTGTGGGGGCTCCCGCGGCGGGCGGGCGCATCGCTGCCGCGGCTGCCCGGCCGCTCCGGTCGCCCACCGCACGGCCGGGCGGTGCCGCGTCCCTTCGACGTTACCTGAACGGTGGATTGCCGTTCAGGGGCTCTTGGGCCACAGGTCCGGGTTGGGAGTGAAGCGGATGTGCAGCGCGCCCTCGCGCAGCGCGGCGCCGGAGACCGAGCAGCGGCGCAGCGCCGAGGGCAGGCGGCGGATCCGCCGGAACGGGCCGACGCCGACGATGAGTTCGTCGCCGCGGCGGACCAGGGTGAGCCCGTCGCGCTCGGCGCCGGGCAGCGGCACCCGCCATATGAGCAGGCCGTCCTCGGCGAGGCGGTCCTCGACGGTCCAGGTGTCGGGAGAGGCGGTGTGCCCGCCCTCCTCCGCGTCCTGCGGCGGCACGTGGTGCGTCAACTCCCCGAGGTCCTCCGGCCCTTGCGGGTCGCGGCCCAGGTGCGGCACTTCGTGGACGGGGGTTTCGGGGAACTCCTCGCGCACCGCCTTGAGCGCGGTCTGCTGCTGTCCCGAGAGCGCGGCGAGGAAGGGCTCGGCCGAGCCGGTGGGCAGCAGCCGGTTGACGACGACGGCGTCGGTGCGGTGGCCGTGCAGGGCCAGTCCGGCGCGTACGGTGCGCAGGCCCGCCGCGGCGACGGGCCCGGCCTCGGTGACCACCCGCACGCTTGTGCCGGGGTCCTCGATCACCCGCTGTACGGCGGCCAGTTCGTGCTCCCAGCGCTCCGCGCTCTCGTACAGCTTCTGGGCCGGCATCGGTACGCCCGCGAGCTGGGCGAGCACCGGGCGCAGCGCGCGGGCCGCCTGGCGCTCGGGCGGCAGCAGGCGGCGCAGGTAGCGGCGGGCCTGCTCGGGCAGGGCGAGCAGGCGGATCGTTTCGGCAGCGGGTGGCATGTCGACGACGACCAGGTCCCAGGCACCGAACTCGTGCGCGGCGCGCAGGGCGTGCAGCAGTGCGAAGGCCTCGGCGCCCGGGAGTTCGGTGAGTTCGTCCTCCTCCAGCGCGCTGGCGCCGAGCAGGTCCAGCGCGGCGCCCGCCCGCTCCTGGAAGGCCAGGAACTCGCGGCGGAAGTGCTCGCCGGAGTCGATGCGCCGGGCGGTGAGGCCGGGTGCGATCTGCTCGGGCGCGGAGCCGAGGCCGCTGCCCAGTACCGCGTCCGGGGCGCCGCTCTCGGTGGTGAGCAGCAGGGTGCGCCGCCCCCGTCGGGCTCCGGCCAGCGCGGTGGCACAGGCGATGGTAGTGCGGCCCGCGCCGCCGGGGCCGGTGACGAGAACGGTGCGCATGCTCAGGCCTCGGCGCCGCTCTCGACGCGCTTCTTCAGACCTGCCAGCGCGCGGTCGATGATGACCTTCTCGGCCTTGCGCTTGATCATTCCGAGCATCGGGATCTTGACGTCGACGGTGAGCCGGTACGTCACTTCGGTGCGCTTGCCGCCGTCCAGCGCCACGAGCCGGTAGGAGCCGTCCAGCTCGCGCAGCATCTGGGACTTCACCAGCTTCCAGCTGACCTCGTAGGGGCCGGACCAGGTGTACGCCAGGGTGTGGTCGTCCTTGATCGCTCCGGCGTCCAGCACCAGCCGCACCTGCTCGGCGCGGCCCTGGTCGTCCTTGGCCAGCACCTCGGCCTCCTTGACCTCGCCGGTCCACTCCGCATAGCGGTCGAAGTCGGCGATCACGCCCATCACATCGGCGGGTGCCGCCTCGATCGTGATGCTAGAGCTGGTGTGTTCGGCCATCGCCGTGACTCCTCCATGCCGATTCATGCCGTTTTCATGCGGATTCGTGCCGATGCTTCGTACCGGTTGTGCGCGCCGGATTCCGTACCGGACGCAGGTCGATCGCCTGCCGGACGCCTGCCGCTGCGTGCCGGGCCGCCGACTTCCACGGCCCGTCGCTACGCGCCGTATCCCTGCTGCTGAAGGCTACCGCGCGGCGGAAGGGCGCCCGACACCAGTGACGTCTGTGCGGCCGGTTCCCGCCGCCGGGCCCGCGCCGGCGCCTCCCCCGCCCCACCCCCGCACGCCCCTCGCGCCCCGGCGCCGCACCGCACGCGCCGCCTTCACCACTCCAGCGCGAAGGGCCGCCCCGTCGCGTTGAAGTGCCCGACATTGACGCATTCGGTGGCCCCTATGCGCATCCGCCGGGCGAGCGGCTGGTGGACGTGCCCGAAGAGGGAGTAGCGGGGCCGGGTGGTCTTGATCGCGTGCAGCAGGGCGGCGCTGCCGCGCTCGAAGCGCCGCGCGACGGTGTCGTAGCACAGCTCGGGGACCTCCGGCGGGATGTGCGTGCACAGCACGTCCACCTCGCCCACCGCCTCGATCTTGGCGGCGTACTCCTCGTCGCTGATCTCGTACGGGGTGCGCATGGCGGTGGTCAGCCCGCCGCCCACGAAGCCGAAGACCCGGCCGCCGATCTCCGCCCGCTGCCCGTCCAGGACGGTGGTGCCCGGGCGGGCGAACTCGGGCCACAGCTGCGGCATGTCGACGTTTCCATAGGTGGCGTACGTCGGCGTGGGGAAAGCGGCGAAGAGCTCGGCGTACTGCCTGCGGACCGCGCCCTCGATGGCGGCGTGACGATCCGTCCCGGCCCACAGCGCCCGCGCCAGCTCCCGCGCCTCCTCGAAGCGGCGGGCGGTGCGCAGCTCGACGAGGCGGGTGGCGTTCTCGGCGCCGAACAGGTCGGGGAAGATGCCGCGCGAGTGATCGGCGTAGTCCAGGAAGAGGACGAGGTCACCCAGGCAGACCAGAGCGTCCGCGCCGTCTTTGGCCTTGGCCAGATCCCTGCTGTTGCCGTGTACGTCGCTGACCACATGCACTCGCATGCCCGTCACCCTAGATCGGAACCCCCGAGGAAAACAGCCGCCCGGGACAGGGTCCTCACCTGCGGTTACTTCCGGGTCACCGAAGTGCTGGTCTACTCTGCGCGAAGCAGTCCCAAGGCACGTAAAGAGGCGTGTGACGCATCGAACATCTGGGCGCGACCCCTATCCCAAATCCAATACCGATGGGTAACGTCCGGGCAGTCCAATCCCCCCTGCCTGATCATGGACCGCAGCCGGCATACACACAGCGTCGTGGCGCCGGCGCCAATGAGGAGCAGCAGTCTTGCGCGAGTTCAGCCTTCCGGCTCTGTACGAGGTACCGGCAGACGGCAATCTCACGGATCTCATCCGCCGAAATGCCGCGCAGCATCCGGACGTTGCTGTCATGGGGCGCAAGGTCGACGGTCAGTGGCAGGACGTCACCGCCACCCAGTTCCTCGCCGAGGTGCGGGCCGTGGCCAAGGGCCTGATGGCCTCCGGCGTACAGCCCGGCGACCGCATCGGTCTGATGTCGCGCACCCGGTACGAGTGGACGCTGCTGGACTTCGCGATCTGGAGCGCGGGCGCGGTCACCGTGCCCGTGTACGAGACCAGCTCGGCCGAGCAGATCCAGTGGATCCTCGGCGACTCGGGCGCGGTGGCGTGCGTGGTGGAGTCGCCCGCGCACGAGGCGGCCGTGGAGTCCGTACGCGACCGGCTGCCGCAGCTGGAGAACATCTGGCAGATCGAGCGGGACGCCATCGCGCGGCTGCGGGCGGCCGGGGAGGACATCTGCGACGAGGACGTGGACGCGCGTAGCGCGGTCGCCGACGCGGACGCGCCCGCCACGATCGTCTACACCTCCGGCACCACCGGGCGCCCCAAGGGCTGTGTGCTCACCCACCGCAGCTTCTTCGCGGAGTGCGGCAATGTCGTCGAGCGCCTCAAGCCGCTCTTCCGTACGGGTGACTCCTCCGTCCTCCTCTTCCTGCCCACCGCGCACGTCTTCGGCCGGCTGGTGCAGGTGGCCTCGGTGATGGCCCCCATCAAGCTGGGCCTGGCCCCCGACATCAAGAACCTCACCGACGACCTCGCCTCCTTCAGGCCCACGCTGATCCTGGGGGTGCCGCGGGTCTTCGAGAAGGTCTACAACGGGGCGCGCGCCAAGGCGCAGGCCGACGGCAAGGGCAAGATCTTCGACAAGGCCGCCGACACCGCGATCGCCTACAGCCGCGCGCAGGACACCGCAGCGGGCGCGTCCTTCGGCCTCAAGATCAAGCACAAGGTCTTCGACAAGCTGGTCTACAGCAAGCTGCGCGCGGTACTGGGCGGCCGGGCCACCCACGCCATCTCCGGCGGCGCGCCGCTGGGCGAGCGCCTGGGCCACTTCTACCGGGGCATCGGCTTCATGGCCCTGGAGGGGTACGGCCTCACCGAGTCCTGCGCGGCCACCGCCTTCAACCCGTGGGACCGGCAGAAGATCGGTACGGTCGGGCAGCCGCTGCCGGGCTCGGTGGTACGCATCGCCGACGACGGCGAGGTGCTGCTGCACGGCGAGCACCTGTTCACGCAGTACTGGAACAACGAGGCGGCGACCAAGGAAGCCCTCTCGGACGGCTGGTTCCACACCGGTGACCTGGGCACCCTCGACGAAGAGGGCTACTTGACGATCACCGGGCGCAAGAAGGAGATCCTGGTGACGGCGGGCGGCAAGAACGTCGCCCCGGCCGTGATCGAGGACCGCATCCGGGCCCACGCGCTGATCGCCGAGTGCATGGTCGTGGGCGACGGCCGCCCCTTCGTGGGCGCGCTGATCACCCTGGACGAGGAGTTCCTGCCGCGCTGGGCCGCCGAGCACGGGCGCCCCGCGGGCCAGAGCGTGGCCGAGCTCAGCCACGACCCCGAGCTGCTGGCCACGGTGCAGCGGGCGGTGGACGACGGCAACGCCGCGGTCTCCAAGGCCGAGTCGGTGCGCAAGTTCCGTATCCTCCCCACCCAGTTCACCGAGGAGTCCGGGCACGTCACGCCGTCGCTCAAGCTCAAGCGGAATGTGGTGGCGAAGGACTTCGCGCACGAGATCGAGGCCATCTACGGCGGATAGGGTCCGCCGCGTCGTGCGGGTCGCACGCGGTGGCTGCGGCCCGCTCGGCACCGCTGAACGCCGCCGTGGTGGTCACTCACCGCGGCGGCGGTTCTTTTTCCCGCTGCCCGGGCCCTGCCGGCGGGCGGCCGGACCGCCGCCGTGTGTCCGCCGCGCCGACGGTGGTCGGCGGTGCCGGGCCCGCCGCAGGTCACAGGAGTTCGCGCAGGCGGCCGGCGAGCAGGTCCCAGCGCCACTTCTCCTCGACCCAGGCGCGGCCTCGGGTGCCCATGCGGTGGCGCAGGGCGGGGTCGCCGAGGAGTTCGACGATGCGCTCGGCGGCCGAGGTGGGGGAACCGCCGGGGACGACATAGCCCGTCTCGCCGTGCAGGACCGCGTCCGGCGCGCCGCCGGAGTCGCCCGCCACGACCGGCAGCCCGGTCGCCGAGGCCTCCAGGTAGACGATGCCCAGGCCCTCCACGTCCAGCCCGCCGCGGCGGGTGCGGCAGGGCATCGCGAAGACGTCGCCCGCGCCGTAGTGGGCGGGCAGCTCCTCCCAGGGGACCGCGCCGGTGAAGCGCACGGAGGCGGCCACGCCCCGCTGTTCGGCGAGCGCGTGCAGGTCCTTCTCGTACGGCCCGCCGCCGACGATCAAGAGCACCGCGTCCGGCACCCGCTCCAGGATCCGCGGCATGGCCTCGATCAGCGTGTCCTGGCCCTTGCGCGCTACGAGCCGGGAGACGCACACCACCACCGGGCGGTCCGTCAGCCCCAGCCGGGCCCGTACCTTCTCGCCCCCCGACCCCGGGTGGAAGGTCTTCTCGTCCACGCCGGGCGGGAGTTGGACCATCCGGGCGGCCGCGGCCGGGGTCAGCGCGGCGGCGATCCGGGAGCGGGTGTACTCGCCGAGATAGGTGATGGTGTCCGTACCCTCGCCGATGCGGCGCAGCAGCTGCCGGGAGGCGGGCAGCTGTGCCCAGCCCGCCTCGTGGCCGTGGGTGGTGGCCACGATCCGCCGGGCGCCCGCCCGGCGCAGCGCGGGCGCCATCAGCCCGAGCGGCGCGGCCGCGCCGAACCACACCGAGGAGCAGCCGTGTTCGCGCAGCAGCCCCACCGCGCGCCGGGTGACGCGCGGGGTGGGCAGCAGCATCGTCGTACGGTCCCGCACGACCCGGTAGGGCTGCTCGGCGTCGAACCGGGCGGTGGCCTCGACGCCGTCCCGGCTGCGCTTCCAGGTGGAGGCGTAGACCACGACCCGATCCGGGTCCAGGCGCAGCGCCATGCTGTGCAGGAAGGCCTGGATGCCGCCGGGCCGCGGCGGGAAGTCGTTGGTGACGATCAAGGTCTTGTCCATTGCCCCCGCACAGTACCGGGTCGGGCCCGGCCGGGCCGCGCCACGCCCGCGCCGCGTCCACGGCCCGGGGCGGGCGGGCCGGGCATCATGCAGGGGCGGGCACCCAGCCGGCGCCGAACGACCCCGACGAGGTGACGATGACCAGCACCGATACCGCACGCAGCAGTTCCCTGGGCCCCCCGGTGGCGGTGTGGGCCGCGACCCGGGCCGTGCTCCTGCTGTGCGTGTTCAAGGTGCTGGTGCTGCCCGGGCCCGATGTCACCAGCGACGTCTCGGTGATCTACCAGGGCTGGTACGAGGTCCTGCGCACCGGAACGTTCCCTCTGGACGACGTCACCTGGCAGTACCCGCCGGCCGCCGCGCTCGCCGTCCTCTCCCCCGGTCTGCTGCCCTTCCTGGACTACACCTCGGCCTTCTTCGTCATGGCGCTGGCCGCCGACGCCGCCGCGTTCGCACTCTTGCTGTGCGCGGGGCAGCGGCCCGGCAAACGGATGGCCGGGGCGTGGGTGTGGGTGGCCGGCGTCGCGCTGCTCGGCCCGACCGCCTACGCGCGCTACGACCTGATGGTGACCGCCGTCGCCGTCGCCGCGCTGTTCGCGGCCGGCCGCCATCCGCGGGTGGCGGGCGCGCTGGCCGCGTTCGGGGCGCTGCTGAAGGTGTGGCCCGCGCTGGTCCTGGCCGGTGTCGCGCCCGGTCGCAGGACCCGCGCGACCTGGGGCACGGCCCTGCTCACCGCCTGCGTCCTGCTGGTGTGCTTCGTCGTCGCGATGCCCGGTGCCCTGGCCTTTTTGACCTTCCAGCGCGACCGCGGCACCGAGGTCGAGTCGCTGGGCTCGCTGGTCTTCCACATCGCGCGCCACTTCGGCTGGCAGGGCGAAGTGCTGCTCAATTACGGCTCGGTGGAGTTCCTCGGCCCCCAGGTGCCGCTGGTCAGCGGTCTGGCGCTGGGCCTGACGCTGGCCGCGTTCGGCTGGCTGCTGCTGTGGCGGCTGCGGGCCCGGGAGTTCACCACCGCCACCCTCTTCGACGCCGCCTTCGCGGCCGTCCTGCTGTTCACCACCACCAGCCGGGTCATCAGCCCGCAGTACATGATCTGGCTGGTGGGCCTGGCCGCCGTGTGCATGACTCTGCGGGCCTGCCGTCAGGGCCTTCCCGCCGTCCTGGTGCTGGCCGCGACCGGGGTCACCCTGCTCGAATTCCCCGTCTGGTTCTCCCATGTCGTCGCCAGCGACTGGCTCGGCATCACGCTGCTGGCCGTCCGCAACGGACTGCTGGTGGCCGCCACCGTGATCTCCTGCCGCCGCCTGTGGCTGGCCACGGTCACCGAACCCCGGCTGCGCGAACGGGCCGCACGGCGCCGCGCCGCCGACCGCCGGACGCCCGAGCCGAGCGCGGAATCCGGCGCCGCGTCCAGCGTGCTGACCCGGTGAGCCGAGGGGCCGCGGAGGCGGGACCAGCGGGCCCCAGGAAGGCCGGGGTGTCAGGCCCCACCCGCCTCAGGTCAGCTCCGCCGCCACGTACGCACGCCACCGCTCGGTGAACTCCCGCACGGATACGCCCAGTTCGGCGCGCATCGCCGGGTCCGCCCCCGTGCCGCGCCCCTGCCCCGCCGCCCGGTAGAAGGCCACCAGCTTCTCCTCGCCCCACTTGTCGGCGATCATGCGGCAGGCCAGCCAGCCCCCCTCGTAGGCCTGCGCGAGCCGCTCCGCTCCCCCGCCGAAGCCGAAGTCGCCGTCGGCCGGGAGGGTGCGCGGCGCCCGGCCCGTGCCGACGGCGCGGGTCAGTTCGGGGGCGGCGGCCGCGGCCGGGCGGCCGGCGCCGCGGTAGGCGACCCAGTCGGCGAAGCCCTCGGAGAGCCAGAGCGGGGTGGCGGAGGTGGTCGCGGCGCGGGTCGCCACGTGGGTGGCCTCGTGGGTGAGCACGACCTGCCGGCCCAGGTCGTTGAGCTCCTCGTACGCCTCCGGGTTGACGATCACCCGGTCCGCGGGCGCCGCCGCCCGGCCCCCGACCTCGCCGGTGGTCACCGCCGCGATGCCCGCGTACGGAGCGGTGTCCGCGGCGCCCAGCAGCTCGGCCATGTGCCGCAGGGACTGCGGGGCCTGGACCACCACCCGCCGCGCCCACGGGTCCGGCCAGGCCGCCTCGACGGCGGGCACCGCCCGGTCCATGCGGTCCGCCAGCTCGCGCAGCCGCGCCCTGTCGCCGACGACGCCCAGCACCAGACTGCGCCTGCCGCGCACCACCTCGACCCGGCCCTGGTCCCACAGCTGCCGGGCGCTGCGCTTGCCGGCCGGCGCGCCGTCGGTCTCCGAAATGATGCGCCAGTGCCCGCCGCGGTCGGTGAGCGTGAGGTACTGCACGGCGGTCACCGGCGCGGTGTCGTACCCGTCCAGGCGGTAGCGCAGCCGTACTTCGGCGGCGATGCGTCTGCCGTGGGCCCCCGCCACCGCGGGCAGGCCGAAGGCGTCGGTACGCACCAGCTGGTACCGCCATGAGGCCAGCGGCACCTCGCCGAGGTTGGCGAACATTCGCCGCTGCTCGGCGCGGTAGGCACCGGCCTGCGGGTCGACGGCGGACAGGAAGGACCCCGCGTCCCTGGCGCGCACCGCGGCGGCCCGCCCGTCCAGCATCCGCTGGATGCCCGGGGAGTCGGCCTCGGCGCCGCCCGCCGGGTCCGCGCAGCCGCTGGACACCGCGAGCAGCAGGGCGGCGCACACCGCCGCCCACACCGCGCGCGGGGAGCGCCCGCGCCCTCTCCTGTGACCTGCCATCCGGCAGATCGTATGCGCCGGGCGCTCTCGACCGCGCGGATTCAGACCCGGGTGACCGACGAGATCGGCATCATGCCGACGGGGTCGTAGCGCACCGGCGCACCCGGGTAGGGCGCGTGCACCACCTGGCCGTTGCCCACGTACATCCCCACGTGGCTGGCGTCGTCGCGGTAGACGACCAGGTCGCCCGGCTGCGCCTGGTCCACGGGGACCTGGCGGCCCGCGAAGCGCTGGGCCTGAGAGGTACGCGGCAGGGACACCCCGGCGCGCCCGTAGGACCACTGCATCAGGCCGGAGCAGTCGAAGGCTGAGGGCCCCGACTGGCCCCAGGCGTACGGCTGGCCGACGGCGGCCCGTACGGCTTCCACGGCCGCGGCCGCGCGCCCCGAGGCGGGCACCGCGCCGGTCAGGTTGGGCAGCGCGCCCGAGCGCCCGTCCCCGCGCGAGGCGCGGTCGTAGGCCTCGCGGTCCTGCCGGGTCAGCGAGTTGAGCAGCCGCCGCGCGGTGGCGAGCTTGCGCTCGACCCTCTTCTTGTGGAGCGCGACGGCCCGGCGGCTGTCCTCCAGGTCCGCCAGCTTCGCGGCGGTCTCCCGGCGCTGCTGCTCCAGCACCCGCTGGGCGTCCTGCAGTTCACGCAGCCGGCTCGCCTGGGTGCTGTTGACCCGCTCCAGGGCCGCGGCCTTGTCCAGGTAGCTCTCCGGGTGCTCGGAGAAGACCAGCTTGACGGTCGGGTCCATGCCGCCGGAGCGGTACTGGGCGGCGGCCAGCGCGCCGAGCCTGCCGCGCATCCGGTTGATGCGCTCCTGGGCGCGCGTCGTGCGGTCCTGAAGCGTCGTCACCTCTTTGCGCAGCTCCTTGGCCCGCTCCTCGGCCCCGTTGAACTTCTCGGTGGCCTGCTCCGCCTGCTCGTAGAGCTTGTCGACGCGCGACTTGACGTCGCTGGGGCCGGCCCCGGGGTCGGCTCCCGCCGGGGTGGCGGAGAGCGTCGCGGCGGCGGTGGCCGCGGCGGCGGACAGGACGGTGACCCGGGTCGTGGAGATCAGACCGGGCTGCGAGGGACGGCGATGGGACGCCACGTGAAGCCGCACTCCCTTCCGTGCGCAGCCCCTGCCGCCCGGGGCGGGCGGTCGTGACGGGCGGCTGCGAGGGCAGACAGTAACGGCGCCCATGCGCACCGTCCAAAGACCTCCAAGGCCCCTCGCGCACGGGGAAAAAGCCGCCCCGCCGGTGACTGCGCAGGTCACCGGCGGGGCGGTAAGTCAGCGGCGGGCTCTGTGATTCGCCCGATCGGGCGGCACGCCGAGACGTTTCAGGCGTGTCGTGGCGTCACGGCGTCACCGTGTGCCACGGGGCACGCGAGGGGTGCGTCAGACGCGCACTCCGAACATGAAGGGCATGTTGTTGATCGATTCGTAGCGGACACTGGCGCCCGGCTTCGGCGCGTGCAGCACCTGGCCGTTGCCCGCGTACAGGCCTATGTGGTGCAGGTCGCTGTAGAACAGCACCAGGTCGCCGGGCTTGAGGCCGCTCTGGCTGGATATCCGGGTACCGGCGTTGGCCTGCGCCTGGGAGGTGCGCGGCAGGGTCTGCCCGGCCTGCTGGTACGCCCAGGAGGTGAGCCCCGAGCAGTCGAAGGAGGACGGCCCGGTGGCGCCCCAGACGTAGGGCGAACCTATCTTGGTCGCCGCGGCGGCGAGCGCGGAGCCGGCCCGCTGCGAGTCGGGGGCGGCGTCGCCCAGGTTCGGCCGCTCGGAGGCGCTGCTGCGGTTGGCGCGCTCCTCCTCGGCCTGCAGGGCCTGGCGCTCCTTGGCGGTGAGGGTGTTGAGCAGCTCCTGGGCCTTGGCGAGCTTGCCCTTGATGTCGTCCTTCTTCTCGCCGAGCGCCTTGCGGGTGTCGGAGAGGTCCTTGATCTTGCCCGCGGCCTCCTCGCGCTGCTGCGCGAGGGTGCGCTGCTTGTCCGCGATGGTCTTCAGCTGCTCGGCCTGCTTGCCGCTCAACTGGTTGAGGGTGGCGGCCTTTTCGAGGAAGGTGTCCGGGTCTCCGGAGAGGAACAGCTGGACCGAGGGGTCGATGCTGCCGCTGCGGTACTGGCCGGAGGCTATCGCGCCCAGGCCCTTGCGCAGTTGGTTGAGCTCGTCCTGGCCGCGGGCGACCCTGTCCTGGAGGGCGTCGACTTCCTTCTGGAGCTTGTCCTGGTCCTCCTTGGCCCCGTTGTACTTCTCGGTGGCCTGCTCCGCCTGCTCGTAGAGCTTGTCGACCTCGGCCTTGACTTCCTTCTTGGAAGGCTTGGGGTCGGCGTGCGCCGCCTGGGAGGAGAGGGCGACGGCTGCGGCGGCGGTCGCGGTGAGCACGGTCACGCGCGTACGGCTCGGCTGCTTGGGACGACGGTGGGACGCCACGGAGGCGAGCTCCTTCTGCCTTCAGCCGCCTGCCGGGCGTGGGGGACCTGTCCCGCTCGGAGGATCCCCCGACCCCCGAGCCCCCGGCTTCCGCGCGAACACCGCGGATTCGGCGGTTCCTTCACTGTTCATCCCGGTTGGATGATCAACTGCATGAAGGTTCGAGGCCCGACCTTAGTAACCGAGTTGTGATCGCTTCAAATCCTCACAGGAAAAATCTGCGCCACCGGCCCATCCTTTACCAACATCGCACAGGCAGTAGCGGTCAATTGACGCTAAGACACGGTGCAGATACGGGCAAGCCGTACATCGAGGATGTGTCAGGTGAGGCCGGTGCGAGCGGTACGAGAGGTCACGTACGGGCAAGTCGCTTGAGCAGCAGGGCCGATGCGACGGGCCGCGCCCCCGCCTTCGCCACCCCGTCGGCCACCTCGCGGTCGGTGGAGACCACGACCACGGGACGGCCCGGCGGCTCGGCGCGCACGAGCTGGCGGATCAACTCGTCGGCCGTCACACCCGGTTTGCTGAACAGCACCCGCACCCCGCGCGGCGGCGCCAGCAGCACCGGCGCGGCCAGCTCCGCGCCGTCGAAGACACAGGTCATCTCCGCGCCGGTCTGCGCGGCGAGCACCGCGAGCCCGCCCAGCAGCCGCAGTCTCTGCTTCTCCAGCGGCATCGTGGGATAGCCGGTCTTGGTGACGTTGTAGCCGTCCACGACCAAGTGGGCCTGCGGCAGCGCCAGCAGCTGGTCCAGGAGGGCCGGGTCGGTCTCCGACAGCGCGCGGGTGGCGATGTCCTTGGGGGTCATCCGGCCCGGCTCGACGGCGTCCACGGTGTCGGCGGGGCGGGTGTTGGCGGGCGGCAGCGCCAGCTCGCGGCGCAGCCCCTGGGCCGCGTCCAGCACCGTGTCCAGCAGCAGCCGCATCCGCATGTCCTCGACGCTGCGCCCCTCGCGGGCCGCCCGCCGCCCGGACTCCAGCGCCGACTCCACTTCCGTGACACGGGCCTTGAGCCGGCGCGCCTCGCTGTCGGCCGTCGCCTTGTCGGCCGCGGCCTGGGAGCGTACGGACTCCAGCTCGGCGTCGGCCTTGCGCAGCGCCGCCTCGCCGCGCTTGACGTCGCTGAGCGCACTGCGCAGCTTGCGCTGCAGCGCCTCGTTCTCCTTGCGGACCGCTTCCAGGTCCGCGCGCGCCCGTTCGGCCTCCGCGCGGGCCGCCGAGCGGGCCTCGGCCAGCTCCTCGCGGAGCCTGGCCAGCTCGCGCTCGGCCTCCTCGCCCGCCCGCTCGGCTCTGGCCCGCTGGGCCTCCTCGCCGGCCGCGGCCACGAGCTTGACCCAGCCCTCGGGGCGCAGCACATAGGCCGCCGCCGCGACATCCAGCGGGTCGGCGGCGGCGGGCGGGGTTCCGCTGTCCAGCGCCTCCGCCAGCTCCGGCTGGGCCTCGCGGACCTTTCCCGCGATCCGCTGGCGGAAGACCGCGTCGTTCTCCAGCGCCGCGGCCATGGCGTTGCCCGCGAACTTGGCCCGGCGGCCCGGCGTGAACCGCGCGTACTGCCGCAGCGGCGCGGGGAGTTCGGCGACGGTCAGCCCGCCGAAGGACTCCGCGGTCAGCGCCACCACCCGGCGCCGGACGCCCTCGGGCAACGGATGGTCGAGCACTTCGTCGGCCGCGCCGGCCTCCGGATCGCGCTCCGCCCCCTTTGTCCCCTCTGGACGTTCCACCACTGCTGCTTCGCTCCGATCTCAGGTGCCCGCGCCCGGCCGGTCCACCAGTTCGATCTGGTCGACCGCGTTGCACCAGCGGCAGCGTACGGACTCGATGCTCTCACTGAGCACCTCGCGCTCCTCCACCTTCGGGTCCCCGGCCAGGTCCAGGTGGACGTACTCCACCACCTTGGACTGGCGGGTCACGTCGAAACGCGTGAGGTTGCCGCACAGCGTGCAGCGCCACCGCGTTCCGGCCGTCGGCAGGGGAACAGCCATTGTGTCGTCCTCTTCCATCGAGCGCATGATGCCGTCGAACGGGCTTCCCGCGGCCTGCGGCCGCACTGCGCGAGCCACCGCGGGAACACGGAAAGTACTGACCGCAACCCTACGGCCTGGCGGGTGCCCCGCGCGGGTGGTGGCCCGGCACCAGGACACGGCGAGGCACTCTGTCCCGATTGCCCCCATTAGGCCATGATCACTTCATGACGGCCTCGTCCCTGTCGCCCCGGCACCCGTCCCCAAGGACCGTGTTCTCCCGGATGACGAACGTCCTGATCGGCGTCTGCTGCCTCGTCTTCGTCATCGGCCCCGCCTCCGGCCTGAACGCGATATACGGCACCGGCGATGCCCTCATGCAGGCCCAGACCGCGTACTTCGAGCGCTGGGGCGTGATCCCCCGCGACCTGTGGGGCGGCTCACCGCGCGCCCTGATCACCCCGCTCACCGCGCTCTTCGTCCACGGCAGCTGGCTGCACCTGCTGGGCAACATGCTCTTTCTCTATGTCTTCGGCGGCATGACCGAGGCCCGGATGGGCCGGCTCCCCTTCGCCGCCTTCTACATCGTCACCGGCTATCTGGCGCTGCTCGGTTACGCGGCCGCGCACGCCGGATCCGGCCAGACCCTGGTCGGCGCCTCCGGCTCGATCTCCGGAGTCCTGGGGGCCTTTCTCTACCTCTTCCCCAAAGCCCGGGTCACCAGCCTCTTCCCGTTCCTCTTCTTCCTGCCGCTGCGCTTTCCCGCCTGGATCGTGCTGCTCTTCTGGTTCCTGCTGCAGTGGATGGCGGCCCAGCGCGACCCCAGCGGCCCGGGCGTGGCCTACCTCGCGCATGTCGTGGGCTTCGCACTGGGATTCGTGTACGCGTGGGTGCGCTACCGCGGGCGCCGCCGTACTGCCGGGGACGGGCCCGCCACCCCCGGTAGGGTGGAAACCACCGAAGCCAAGCAGGGGAGTCGGGCCAGAGAGGGAGAGAGTCAGCCGTGATCACGTCGATCGTGCTCATCAAGACCAGTGTGGACCAGATCCCGGAGATCGCCGAGAAGATCGCCGCGCTGGAGGGCGTCAGCGAGGTCTACTCGGTCACCGGCCAGCACGACCTGATCGCGATGGTGCGGGTCGCCGAGCACGACGACCTCGCCGATGTCATCCCCGGCCGGATCAGCAAGGTGCCGGGCGTGGCCTCCACCGAGACCCACATCGCCTTTCGCACCTACTCCCAGCACGACCTCGAGGCGGCCTTCGCCATCGGCCTGGACGCCTGAGCGCCGCCCTCTCCCGCCGGAGTCCACGCCCTTTTCACACCCGCGCCGCGGAGCCCGGACAGCGGAGCTCCGCGGCGGGGCGGTCTGTGGGGGTCAGACAGAGTCGGCCAGGGTATCCGGCACGCAACGCCCGTCCTCGGTGCGGTAGTTCCACCGCGCGCCGTCCCGTACGAGCTCCTTGACCGCCCGTACGAACCGCTCGACGTGCTCGTCGGGCGTACCGGCGCCGAAGCTGACCCGGATGGCGTTCAGCGACCGCTCCCCCGGCGCCGCATCCGGAGCGCCGCACTCCCCCGGGTCCTGCGGGTCGCTGCCCAGCAGGGTCCGCACCAGCGGGTGCGCGCAGAACAGGCCGTCGCGTACGCCGATCCCGTACTCCGCCGACAGCGCCGCCGCGAAGTGCGAGCTGTTCCAGCCCTGTACGACGAAGGAGATGACGCCCACCCGCGGCGCGTCGTCACCGAACAGCGAGAGCACCCGCACCTCGGGCACCTCGGCGAGCCCGGCGCGCACCGTGGCGATCAGCTCCCGCTCGCGCGCCACCAGGGAGTCGAAGCCCGCCTCGGACAGCGCCTTGCAGGCCGCGGCGATGGCGTAGACGCCGATGACATTGGGCGAACCGGCCTCGTGCCGGGCCGCGGTGGTGTGCCACTGGACGTCCACGCCGCCGTCGGTACGCCGCGAGACCTTACGACTGGCGCCCCCGCCCGCGAGGTAGGGCTCGGCCCCCTGCAGCCAGTCCGCGCGGCCCGCCAGCACCCCCGCGCCGAAGGGCGCGTACAGCTTGTGCCCGGAGAAGGCCAGCCAGTCCACGTCCAACTCCGCGATGTCCACCGGGTGATGGGGCGCCAGCTGCGCGGCGTCCAGCACGATCCTCGCCCCGTGCGCATGCGCCGCGGCCGCCAACTCCCGTACGGGCCACAGCTCTCCGGTCACGTTGGACGCGCCGGTCACGCACACCAGCGCGGGTCCGTAGGGCTCGCGGTCCGCCAGCGCCTGCTCCAGCGTGCGCACCGCCTCCTGCGGCGTACGCGGCGCGTTGAGATAGGTCACCACCAGATCGGCGCGCTGCTCCCAGGGCAGCAGCGAGGCGTGGTGCTCGGTCTCGAAGACGAACACCCGGGTGCCGGTGGGGAGTACGGCCGCCAGCAGGTTGAGCGAGTCGGTGGTGGAGCGGGTGAAGACGACCTGGTCGCCCTCTCTGCAGCCGAGGAATTCCGCCACCGTCGCGCGGCTGTTCTCGAACAGGTCGGTGGACAGCTGCGAGAGGTAGCCGGCGCCGCGGTGCACGCTGCCGTAGTACGGCGCGTACGCGGCGACGTCCTCCCAGACCCGCTGCAGCGCCGGCGCGCTGGCCGCGTAGTCCAGCGCCGCGTAGGTGACCTCGCCGCCGGTGACCAGCGGAACCAGGACGTCGCTGCCCAGGACCGGCAGCGGGGCGCACACGGACGGATCGGCGGCAACGGCGGAAACAGACATGGCGAACTCCCGTAAGAGGCAAGCGAATTCACGGCGCGTCAGATGCGCGGCCAGTGATGAAGAAAGGCGAAAGGGGTGCGGGAAAGGGGCCGGAAGGCCCTATCGCATTCGCTGATTCACGGGAGATCTCCCTCGAGGACCAGGATCCCTGGCGAGGGATCCGCGCTTGCCGCAGACCTCGCTGCCTACGGCCTGGTCATCACCCGGGGCACCCCGCCACGGACGGAGGGTTGCCGGACAGCGGGCCGGGGCCTATGTCGCTGTCACTCGTGACCTGCCGGTGAGTATGGCACAGGTGATCTGCGGGCGGTACCCCGGTCCGCATTCCGGTACGCCCACCCGTACCTGCCCCACATACACACCCATCTGACCGATCGGTTAGGTTGCTAACCGATCGGTCAGAAGCGGCAACGCGACGAGGGGACAGGACAGATGGAACGCACGACGTGCTGCGTGGTGGGCGGCGGACCGGCCGGGATGATGCTCGGGCTGCTGCTGGCCAGGGCCGGTATCGAGGTGACCGTCCTGGAAAAGCACCGGGACTTCCTGCGCGACTTCCGCGGGGACACCGTCCACCCCTCCACGCTACGACTGCTGGACGAACTCGGCCTGGGCGAACGGTTCGCGAAGCTCCCGGCCCGCCGGCTGGAGACCGTACGGCTGCACCTCGGTGACGGCAGCGCCCTCACCCTCTCCGACCTGCGGCGCATCCCGGGCCGGCACAAATACATCGCGATGGTCCCGCAGTGGGACTTCCTCGACCTGCTCGCCGCGGCCGCCGCCGAGGAGCCCTCCTTCACCCTGCGGATGTCCGCCCCCGTCACCGGCCTGCGCACCGAGGGCGGCCGGGTGACCGGCGTGCACTACCGCGACGCCGGGGGCACCGGCCGGGAGCTGGCCGCCGACCTGGTCGTGGCCTGCGACGGCCGGGACTCCCTGGTGCGCGAGGCGTCCGGGCTGCGCCCCGACTACGTCGACGTCCCCATGGACATCTGGAACCTGCGGGTACCCGCCCAGGACGACAGCTCCAAGGACGGCCGGGTGTTCATGCGCCAGAGCACGGGCCAGTTCGCGGTCACCGTGGACCGCGGCGACTACTACCAGACCTCCTACCTGATCAAGAAAGGCACGGACGCCGACCTCCGGGCCAAGGGCATCGCGTGGTTCCGCGGACGGCTGGCCGAACTCTTCGGCTGGGGCGAGGAAGTGACCCGCGCGGTCCGCTCCTGGGACGAGGTGCCCCTGCTGGAGGTGACGATGGGCCTGCTGCCGCGCTGGCACCGGCCGGGCCTGCTGTGCATCGGCGACGCGGCGCACATCATGTCGCCCACCGGCGGCGTCGGCGTCAACCTCGCCGTCCAGGACGCCGTCGCGGCGGCCCGCCTCCTGGCCGGGCCGCTGCGCCGCGGCTCGGTGTGCGAGCACGACCTCGCGCGGGTGCAGCGGCGCCGCATGCCGGCGACGGCCGCCGTCCAGCGGACCCAGCGGGCCGAGCACGAGACGCTGCTGCGCCCCGCCCTGGACGGCACGCTCGACCCCGCGCGCCTGCCGGTGCCGTTGCGGATGCTGCGGCGGCTGCCGTTCCTGCCCACCGTCACCGGCTGTCTGGGCGGGGTCGGGATACGGCCCGAGCACGCGCCCGGCTTCGCCCGGCGCTGACCAGGGCCGGGGCCAGGCGCCGGCCCCGGCTCACCCCCGGCGGTCGACGGCGTTCAGCGTGAACTCCACCAGCTCCTCGGCCGCGGCGTCCAGGTCGTACTCGGGGTGCACGAGCCAGTGCGAGATCACGCTGTCGATCGCCCCGCCGATCGCCAGCGCCACGGTCCGCGTGTCGAACGCGCGCAGCAGACCGGCCTCCTGCCCACGGGCCAGGAGTCCGGCCAGGAACTGCCACCGGCCGGCCGTGTCGTGCGAGCCGGGCGTCTTGAGCTCGGTGCCGCCCTTGTCGTCCAGCAGCATCTCGGTGATCACCCGTACGTGGCGGCGGTTGGCCTGCTGATAGCCGATCATCGCCCGTACGTACGCGAGGACCGCGGCCCGCGCGTCGGTCTCGCGCTCCACCCGCGCGCCGACGTAGGCCGTGAACTTCTCCAGCACCTGCGCCAGCGTCACCCGGGTCAGGTTGTCCTTGGAGGAGAAGTGGTAGAGCACCGCGGCCTTGGAGATCCCCGCCTCCTCGGCGACCGCCGAGAGCGAGGTGGCCGGGTAGCCGCGGGTGGAGATCACATCGATCGTGCACTCCACGATCTGCTGGCGCCGGGCCCGCTCGGTGAACGTCTGCTCCCCGGCTCCGGCTCCCCGACGCCCGCTCATCCCGCCACCACTTCGCCTCGTACCTCCTGGTGAACCGCCCCTTCTCCCACGAAAGGACGAACTGCCGACCGCGGCTGTCTACGCGTTGCTGGCCGCCACCCAGCGCTGAAGGACCCGGGCCGCGGCGCCGGAGTCGATGGAGCGGGCCGCCTTCTGGATGCCGTCCGCGATCTGCTCGGCCAGCGGCGCGTCCGAGGGCTCCAGGGCGACCAGCGCCGCGGCGGAGTTGAGCAGCACCGCGTCCCGCACCGGACCGCTCTCACCGGCCAGCAGCCGCCGCGCCACATCGGCGTTGTAGGAGGCGTCCGCGCCGCGCAGCGCCTCCACGGGGACCAGCTCGATCCCCACCTCCCGCGGGTCGAAGACCTCTTCGCGTACGGTCCCCTCGCGCACCACCCACACCCGCGAGGTGGCGGTCGTGGTCAGCTCGTCCAGCCCGTCCTCACCGCGGAAGACCAGGGCCGAGGAGCCGCGTTCGGCCAGCACTCCGGCCACGATCGGCGCCATCCGGGCGTCGGCGACCCCGGTGGCCTGCGCCCGCACCTTGGCGGGGTTGGTCAGCGGGCCCAGGAAGTTGAAGGTGGTGCGGATGCCCAACTCGCGCCGGGCGGGCGCCACATGGCGCAGCGAGGGGTGGAACTTCACCGCGAAGCAGAAGGTGATGCCCGCCTCCTCGGCGACCTGGACCACCCGCTGCGGCGACAGGTCCAGATTGACGCCCAGCTTCTCCAGTACGTCCGAGGCGCCGCTGGCGGAGGAGGCGGCGCGGTTGCCGTGCTTGACCACCTTCGCCCCGGCGCCGGCCACCACGATCGAGGACATCGTGGAGATGTTCACGGTCTTGGCGCCGTCCCCGCCGGTGCCGACGATGTCGACGCTGGGCCCCGGCACCTCGATGAGCCGGGCGTGCGCGTACATCGCCCGTACCAGCCCCGAGATCTCGGCGACGGTCTCGCCCTTGGCCCGCAGCGCCACCGCGAAGCCGGCGATCTGCGCGTCGGTGGCCTGGCCGCGCATGATGCGGTCCATGGCCCAGGCGGTGTCGTCCGCCGCCAGGTCACGGCCTTCCAGCAGGGCGTTGAGGACACCCGGCCAGGTGCGGGCCGCCACGCTGTCGCCGCCAACCGGGGTCACAACGTTCATGGTCCGCTCCTGGGGTCCATCGAAAAAGAACAAAAAAGAGGAAGGGCCCAAGCCTATCCAGCCTTGGGGACAGCGAAGGGCCCCGTCCAGTACCTGAACGGGGCCCGCGCTGTGGCGATCAGCGATCGTTGATCAGGGGATCAGTGACCTCAGTGGTGACCGTGGCCGCTGGTGATCTCCTTGTACTCCTCGACCGTGGGCTTGGGGACGAAGTTGTCCTCCCCGTAGTAGCCCTTGGAGAGCTTGGCCCGCAGCTTCTGCGAACGCTTGATCTTGCGCTCCACGCCGTTCTCGTCGACCTCGGGGCCGATCTCGAGCGGCTTGGGCTGCTCGTGCTGCGTGAGGGTGTGCAGCTGCTCCTGGTTGAGCGGCTCGTGGACCTCGATGAACTCACCGTGCGGCAGGCGCTTGATGATGCCCGACTCGCGGCCGTGCAGCACCTTGTCCTTGTCGCGCCGCTGCAGACCCATGCAGATCCGCTTGGTGACGATGAAGGCCACGACCGGACCGACGAAGAACGCGATCCGCACGAACCAGGTGATGGCGTTGATCGACAGGTGGAAGTGCGTCGCCCACAGGTCGTTGCCGCCACCGACGAGCATGATGAAGTACGCGGTCAGCCAGGCCACACCGAAGCCGGTGCGGGTCGGGGCGTTGCGCGGACGGTCCAGCAGGTGGTGCTCGCGCTTGTCACCGGTGACCCAGGACTCGATGAACGGGTAGACCGCGATCGCGACCAGCACCAGCGGGAAGATCAGGATCGGGATCAGCACACCGAAGTTGATGGTGTGACCCCAGAAGTCCCACTCCCAGCCCGGCATGACACGCACCAGACCCTCGGCGAAGCCCATGTACCAGTCGGGCTGGGCGCCGGTGGAGACCTGATCGGGCCGGTAGGGGCCGATGGCCCAGACCGGGTTGATGCTGGCGACCGCGGCGATCACCGCGATGACACCGAAGACCAGGAAGAAGAAGCCTCCGGCCTTGGCCATGTAGACCGGCAGCAGCGGCATGCCGACGACGTTCTTCTCGGTCTTGCCCGCGCCCGGGTACTGCGTGTGCTTGTGGTAGACGACCAGGATCAGGTGCGCCACCAGCAGACCCAGCATGATGCCGGGCAGCAGCAGGACGTGGACGGTGAAGAACCTCGGGATGATGTCGTGCCCCGGGAATTCCCCGCCGAAGATGAACATCTGCAGGTACGAACCGACCAGCGGCATCGCCAGGATGACGCCCTCGATGAAGCGCACGCCCGTACCGGAGAGCAGGTCGTCCGGCAGCGAGTAGCCGGTGAAGCCCGTGAACAGGCCGAGCACCAGCAGCAGGAAGCCGAACAGCCAGTTGACCTCACGCGGCTTGCGGAAGGCGCCGGTGAAGAACACCCGCATCATGTGGACCATCATCGCGGCCACGAAGACGAGGGCGGCCCAGTGGTGGATCTGCCGGATCAGCAGACCGCCACGGACGTCGAAGCTGATGTTCAGCGTCGACTCGAAGGCCTGGGTCATCCGCACACCGTGCATGGGCACGTACGAGCCGTGGTAGACGACCTCGGCCATGCTCGGGTGGAAGAACAGCGTCAGGTAGACACCGGTCAGGATGATGATGATGAAGCTGTAGAGGCAGATCTCACCCAGCATGAAGGACCAGTGGTCCGGGAAGATCTTGCGCATGTTGGCCTTGGCGAGGCTGTAGATGCCCAGCCGGCCGTCCGCCCAGTCGGCGATCCTCTCGCCCCGCGGCGCCGGGCCGCGGCGCGTGGTGGTCGCGCTCTTTTCGTTACTCATCCGCGCTCCCAGAAGCTCGGTCCTACGGGCTCCGCGAAGTCGCTCACGGCCTCAAGGTAGCCGTCCTTGACCGTGATGTGCAGCTGCGGCAGTGCGTGGCCGGCCGGGCCGAAGATCACGCGACCACCGTCGGCGAGGTCGAAGGTCGACTGGTGGCAGGGGCACAGCACGTGGTGCGTCTGCTGCTCGTACAGGGAGATCGGGCAGCCCACGTGGGTGCAGATCTTCGAGTAGGCGACGATGCCCTCGTGCGACCACTCCAGTTCCTGCTTGTCCTTGATGTTCTGCGGCTGGAGCCGCACGAGCATCAGGGCGTCCTTGGCGATCTTCTGGTTGAACTCGTGGTCGTCCTCCTCCAGGCCCTCGGGCTTGGCGAAGGTGAGCGAGCCGACCGCGATGTCCTCGGGACGCAGCGGGAGGTTGGTGGACTGGTTGACGAGCCGGACGCCCTTCTTCCAGCTCGTGGTCCGCAGCTTCTTCTCGGGCAGCGGGCCCAGGTCGCGCAGCAGCACCACACCGGAGAGCGGCACCAGGGTCAGCGCGCCGAACATGGTGTTGCGGATCAGCTTGCGGCGGCCGATGCCGGACTCCTTGGCACCCGCCGCGAAGTCCTCCATGACCTTGGCCTTGACCTCGGGGGCGGCCTCGATCGGGTGCCGCTCGTCGGCGACCTCCTCGTCCGACATCAGCGTGCGGGCCCAGTGGACCGCGCCGGCGCCGATGCAGAAGAGCGCCACACCGAGCGTCAGACCCAGGGAGAAGTTCAGGGCGCTGACGTGGCCGAACGGCCAGATGTAGACGATCTTGTCGATCGGGAAGATCACGTACGAGGCGATGAAGCCGACCGTCGCGAGCATGGACACGACGAAGAGCAGGGCAACCGTGCGCTCGGAGCGCCGGGCGGCCTTCTCGTCGATGTCCTGGACGCGGTGCTCGTGGGGCGGCAGCCCCGGGTCGGCGAAGGGGTTGTCCCCGCCCTTCGCCACCGCGCCCGCGTGAGCCGATTCCCGCTCACTGGGGAGGTTTTCTTCTGGCACGTCTTCGTGTCGTCCAGTCTCACTCATGACTTCTTGGCCTTCGTAGTCCGGGCTGCGACCCAGATGGCGGTCGCGACCAGCGCGCCCAGGCCGGCGATCCAAGCGAAGAGGCCCTCGCTGACCGGACCCAGACCACCCAGGCTCAGGCCGCCGGGGCTCGGGGTGTCATCGCCGTTGACCGCGCCGAGGTAGGCGACGATGTCCTTCTTGTTCTGCTGGGACAGGGTCCCGTCACCGAAGGAAGGCATGTTCTGCGGGCCGGTTTCCATGGCCTCGTAGATGTGCTTCGGGTCCACGCCCTCAAGGGTCGGTGCGTACTTCCCGTTGGTCAGGGCGCCGCCCTTGCCGGTGAAGTTGTGGCACTGCGCGCAGTTCGTACGGAACAGCTCGCCGCCCTTGCCGATGTCGGCACCCTCGGGGCTGTACTGGTCCTTGGACGGCACGTTCGGCCCGGGGCCCAGCGACGCGATGTACGCCGCGAGCTGGTCGATCTCGGCCTGGCTGTAGATGTTCTTCTTCCGCGGCACCTGGGCGCCGGGCTGCTGGGCCGGCATACGGCCGGTGGCAACCTGGAAGTCGACGGCTGCGGCGCCGACGCCCACCAGGGGCGGGCCGTCGGAGGAGCCCTGACCGCCGGTGCCGTGGCAGCTGGAGCAGCCCACGGCGTAGAGCTTCTTGCCCTCCTTGATGGCAAGAGACTGGGCGGTGTCATCGGCCTGGGCCTTGTCCGCAGGCGCGAACGCGGCGTACAGCCCCCCAGTGACCGCCAGCGCGAAGAGTAGGACGACGAGCGCCGCCAGCGGATGGCGCCGTCGTGCGGAGAGCTTTTTCACGGATTACCCCGGTGTCAGGATCTTCTGCGTCGATACTTCTGGCTATGTCTGTCTGAAATGCGTATCCGGGCGGGGCCGGCTACTTGATCAGGTAGATCGTGGCGAAGAGGCCGATCCAGACGACATCGACGAAGTGCCAGTAGTAGGACACGACGATGGCTGCGGTGGCCTGTTCGTGGGTGAACCTCTTGGCCGCGTACGTCCTGCCCAGGACCAGCAGGAAGGCGATCAGACCGCCCGTCACATGCAGTCCGTGGAAGCCGGTGGTCAGGTAGAACACCGAGCCGTAGGGGCTGGACGAGAGCGAGAGGCCCTCGTGCTTGACCAGCTCCGTGTACTCGAAGACCTGACCGCCGATGAAGATCGCACCCATCACGAAGGTCACCACGAACCAGGCCCGCAGCTTCTTGACGTCGCCACGCTCGGCCGCGAAGACACCGAGCTGGCACGTCACAGAGCTGAGCACCAGAATCGTCGTGTTCGTCGCGGAGAACGGAAGATTCAGCGCATCGGCGGATTCCTTCCAATACTCGGCTCCGGTCACCGATCGGAGGGTGAAGTACATCGCGAAGAGGGCCGCGAAGAACATCAGCTCGGAACTCAGCCAGATGATGGTTCCGACGCTGGTGAGGTTCGGCCGGTTGACCGACGGGTGCGCGTGCCCGGTTTCTACTGCTGTTGCTGTCGCCACGACCGACATTATGTCGGTCGCTTATCTGGCGCTCACTACGGGGGGTGCCGTTCGGTGTGTCAAGGCCGTATGCCCTGCTCCAACGGCCCACTCCGACGGTCGCTCGAAGGAGGGAAGCGAGCCGCGCGCACGCGCCTGACGCCGCCGGTCCGACCAGTCCTGACGGCCTGTCGGGCAGATCTTGGATCCGTCCGAACCCTCCTGCGCGGCCAGGGTCGCGGAGTAGCATCCGCGCAACGGTCCCGCCCGTAAGTGTGCTCGCCAGACGCATGGAGGAATGATGCAGCCGACCGCGACGGTGCTGGTCTACAGCGACGACGCCAACACCCGCGAGCAGGTCCGGCTCGCGGTGGGCCGCCGGCCCGCCGCCGATGTGCCACCGGTGGAGATCCTGGAGTGCGCGACCCTGCCCGCCGTGCTGGAGGCCCTGGACCAGGGCGGGATCGATGTGTGCGTGCTGGACGGCGAGACGGCGCCGGCCGGCGGCATGGGCGTGTGCCGGCAGATCAAGGACGAGATCTTCCGCTGCCCGCCGGTGCTGCTGATCATCGGCCGCCCGCAGGACGCCTGGCTCGCCACCTGGAGCCGCGCGGACGCCGCCGTGACGCACCCCGTCGACCCGGTGGCGTTCGCGGACTCCCTTGCCGCCCTGCTGCGCCAGAGGCTTCTCACGCAGGCCTGAGCGGCTGTCTGAGGGCCTGTGCGAGGGGCCCTCAGACCTGCGGGCGCAGCCGGGCCGCATCGGCGGGTGCGGGCCGCTGCCGCTCGTCCTGGGCGCCGTGTCCGGCCGGGGCCCGGCCGCCCTTCAGTGCGCTGCCCGCGCGCCAGTCCTTCCAGGACATGTTCCAGTCGCCGAAGCCGTTGTCGAAGGGCGTCATGGTGTCGCCGTAGCTGCCCACGACCTTGACGATGTCGCCGACGTTGACGGTGTTGAAGAACCAGCGGGCGTTGCCGGTGGACATGCCGGTGCACCCGTGGCTGACGTTGGCCGCGCCCTGCGACCCCACCGACCAGGGCGCGGCGTGCACGTACTCGCCGCTCCAGGTGACCCGGGTCGCCCAGTAGACCGGCAGGTCGTAGGAGTCCGAACTGCCCCGCGGGATGCCGATGCTGGTGCCCCGCATCCGTACGAAGCCCTCCTTGCCCAGGATGACCTTGACGCCGTTGCGGGTGGAGTAGCCGGGCTTGCCGGTGGTGACGGGGATGGTGTTGATCTCCTCGCCGTTGCGCTTGACCGTCATGTAGTGCGACGAGGCGTCCGTGATGGCCTCGATGCGGTCGCCCGTACGCAGCTTCACAGGCGCCGCAGGGCCCCCGTACAGCCCCTCGGAGACCTTCAGGCCCTCCAGGTTGCTGCGGACGTCGATGGCGGCGTGTGCGGGCCAGTACTCGCGCGGGCGGTAATGCAGGATCTTGTCGTCGACCCAGTGCCAGGAGCCCTCCACGCGGGGCGTGGTCTCCACCTTCAAGGCGCCCTCGACGATCGCTCGGGCCGACGGGTCCTTGACCGGCTTGCTCAGCTCGGCGGTGACCGGCTGCCCCACCCCGTAGGTGCCACTCTGCGGCCCGAAGGTGACGCGCAGTCGGTTGTCGGAGTCCGCGGTGTCCACCACCACGGTCCTGCGGCCCGGCGCGCCGTCCTGGTCCTCGGTGCTGACCCGCACCGTGTAGCGCGTGCCGGCGGCCAGCGGCACCGTGGTGCGCCACCGCTTGCCGTCCGCGGTCAGCTCACCGCGGATGTAGCGGCCCGCGGCGTCGGTGGCGGTGACGTCGGTGATCCGCGCCTGGTCACCCTTGGCGGAGATCTCCAGCGGCTTCTCCGGGTCCGCCTTCCGCTTGCCGGACGGGGCATTGGCCGCGATCTGGTCGGCGGCGTCATAGGGCTTGGCGGAGAGCGGGTCGGCCGACGAGCCCGCGCAGGCGGTGGCACCCACCACCAGGGGCACCAGCAGGAGGGCGCAGTTCAGCACCGTCCGGGACCGTGGTCTGTGACTCATGCCCCAAAAATATGAAGAATCGTCAGAAGGGGCGCGCTGAAGGACTGCAAACGGGGCGGGCCCGGACACCTGATGTGGTGTCCGGGCCCGCCCCGTGTGCGTACGGCGCTTACTGCGTGCGGTTCTCGCCGCGGTAGTACTCGAAGACCCAGCCGAACAGGCCTACGAAGATCACCGGAGCCGAGAAGTACAGCAGCCACCAGCCGAAGACGACGGCGCTGAAGGCCAGCGCGCCACCGACGGCCAGGGAGAGCGGCTGCCAGCTGTGCGGGCTGAAGAAGCCCAGCTCACCGGCGTCGTCGGAGACCTCGGCGTCCTTGCGGTCCTGTGCTCCGGCGTCCACTCGCCGGGCCGTGAAGGCCAGGTAGTAGCCGATCATGATGCACAGACCGAAGGCGAGGAACAGCGCGGTGGTGCCCGCCGGCTCCTTCGACCAGACGCCATAGACGATCGCCATGGCGAGGACGAAGACGGAGAGCCAGATGAACATCTTGCCCTGGATCTTCACTTGCCAGCCTCCTTGCCACCGGCGAGGGCCTTGTCATCCGCCGAGCCGTGGCCGTTCTCGAGTGCGTCGAGCGCGGCGATCTCGGGGTGGTGCAGGTCGAACGCCGGGGATTCGGAACGGATACGCGGCAGCGTGGTGAAGTTGTGCCGCGGCGGCGGGCAGGAGGTCGCCCACTCCAGCGAGCGGCCATAGCCCCACGGGTCGTCGACCTCGACCTTCTTGCCGTACTTGGCGGTCTTCCAGACGTTGTAGAAGAACGGCAGGATCGACAGGCCCAGCAGGAAGGACGCGATGGTCGAGATGGTGTTCAGCGTGGTGAAGCCGTCCGCGTTCAGGTAGTCCGCGTACCGGCGCGGCATGCCTTCGGCGCCGAGCCAGTGCTGCACCAGGAACGTGCCGTGGAAGCCCACGAACAGCGTCCAGAACGTGATCTTGCCGAGCCGCTCGTCCAGCATCTTGCCGGTGAACTTCGGCCACCAGAAGTGGAAGCCGGAGAACATCGCGAAGACGACCGTGCCGAAGATGACGTAGTGGAAGTGCGCCACCACGAAGTACGAGTCCGAGACGTGGAAGTCGATCGGCGGCGAGGCCAGGATGACGCCGGTCAGACCACCGAAGGTGAAGGTGATCAGGAAGCCGACCGCCCAGAGCATCGGTGTCTCGAAGGACAGCGAGCCCTTCCACATCGTGCCCAGCCAGTTGAAGAACTTCACACCGGTGGGGACCGCGATGAGGAACGTCATGAACGAGAAGAACGGCAACAGCACGCCGCCGGTGACGTACATGTGGTGCGCCCACACCGTCACCGACAGACCCGCGATCGAGATCGTCGCCGCGATCAGGCCCATGTATCCGAACATCGGCTTCCGGGAGAAGACCGGAATGACCTCGGAAATGATGCCGAAGAACGGCAGCGCGATGATGTAGAC